>NZ_BAACAP010000187.1:0-59236 GCF_045865695.1 Scytonema hankhaensis NUACC26 | reverse complement strand
GACATTTGCAGCTTTGGCAGCTTCTGCCACATCTTCTAAAGTGACATTAAAGGCGTTTAACTTCTGGTGGTCAACCAAGACTTGATATTGACGAATATCACCGCCATAAGCCACGACTTGACTTACACCAGGGACAGCCAAAAGACGGTTTGTCACTTGCCAATCAACAATGCGCCGTACCTCCATTAAAGGTGTGCTAGAAGAAGTGAAGGCATATTGCAATACAGTCCCAATAGGAGAGCTAGTAGGAGACACTTGGGGTGTTTCCACACCTTCAGGAAGCTTACTTTGAGCTTGTTGCAATCGCTCTGTGACTAGCTGTCGAGCCTGATAGGTATTCGTTCCCCAGTTAAAAATGACTCTGACAACCGAAATTCCCGATGCACTCGAAGAACGTACTGCTGTCACTCCCGGAGTCCCATTAATTGCACTTTCAATTGGTAAAGTCACCAGTGATTCGACTTCTTCTGGTGCTAGTCCCAGCGCTTCTGTTTGAATTTCAACTTGGGGTGGCGCAAAGCTTGGAAAGACATCTAAAGGCATTTGGATAATTGTTTGGAATATCCAAAGAGTGATGATAATTGCACCCAGAATGACTAACCAACGACGCGCAATTGCCCACTTTATAATTGCACTTAACATTTTATAATTTAATTTAGTTATTTGACTTTTGATTGGTAATTTTTGACTCATGATGAGTAGCGCGGTGATTATCGCTAAATTCTGTTGAGTCATCCTCAGACACTGCTCTTACCTGAGAAACTGGACTATGTAAGGATTCATCACCTTGAGACACTGGAGTTAGACCTGGTTTGGTACGACGACCTACCATGAAACCAGTGAGTGCGATCGCACCCCCAACTGGGACGCTCCACCAAGGCAATTGCACTCCGCTAGAATTTTGCACCTTTGCTTCACCTGAGTTATGTTCTTCTTCTGAGTGGTCGTGACCGTGTTCGTGTTCGTGTGAGTTAGATTTGCTACCGCCCCGCAAAGACTGTGCATAAAGTTGAGGCGCACGTTGTGTAACAACTAAATCTCCATCGAACAGACCACTCTTAACCTCTACTAAATCTCCAGAAGTTTGACCTAATGTGACTTCAACAGACTCGAAGGCATTACCATTTTGCACGTACACCAATTTTTTCCCATTTGCTTCCACCACAGCAGAGCTAGGAATTGCTAACATAGCTTTTGATGTTCTGTTTGTTATGACCTCTAAAGAGGCGAACATTCCTGCTTTAAGCTGCCCGTTGGAATTACTTAGTTCAGCTTGTACTGGTACAACTCGCGTTTCTCCTTGCACCAACGAGCCAATCCGCGCAATTCGCCCTGTAAATGTACGATTGGGCAAGCTAGCCACCTTCACCCTAACCCGTTGACCAATCTTGACTACATCTAAATCTTTTTCATAGATGCTTGCTGTGGCAAACACTCGACTATCGTTCACAATCGTCATCAACTTGCCCCCTGCATCTTCAAAGGATTGACCGAGGGTAACTTCCCTGTCAGCAACCCTTCCAGAAATAGGAGCCGTCACCGTCACCAGTCCTTTAGCATTGGCACTGTTATCCAATTGTTGCAACCGAGTTTCATACGTAGTCTTACTAAGAGCAATACGTTTTTTTGCTACTTCAACTGCTGAAGAAGCACGCTTCAGTTTATTTTCAGCATCAATAACGTCCCGGCGGCTCGAAGCTTTGGTCAGTTGTGCCTTAGCTTGTGCTAGCTGGGTTTGGGATTCTAAAGCATCTCGACGGGGGAGAGCGCCATTACCAGCTAACTGCTTATCTTTGTCATACTTTTCTTGAGCAAATGCGATTTGGCTTTGGGCTTCGGCTATTTCAGCTGCAGCTATTTGCTGATACTTTTCGTAGTTTTGCTGTGCTAGCGTTAAGTCAGCTTCCGCTTGCTGCAAGTCAGCCTGACTTTCGGCAAATTTTTCCTGGGAGTTAACCCGCAGTTCCACCAAGTCAGGACTCGTTAATACAGCTAGGGGTCGATCTTTTTTCACGACTGCACCAGGTTCCACCAACAATTCAACCACTTTCGCCTTGGAAATTGGAGTATTTACTTCCACTTTTTGGTTGGGCAAAGTTTCAATCTGACCTGTGGTCTTAATGCCAACATCTAGCCGCTCTTGTTTAACGGGCTCAACTTTAATTCCCAGCCGTTTGGCAGTTTCTGCATCAACTTCAACTTTTGCAGTTGGTTCGCTTGCGCCTTGAAATTCATTTCCGTGATTACCGTGAGCTAAAACAGATGCAGGAGCAGTTAGCAGCAGCAAGCTCAACATTGTCAAAGAAACACAATGGAGTGGCGTATAAAGTTGAAAACGGTTAGAGAAAAGCATTGCTCTTGAGTGTCCTTGAGTCACGAGGGATCGGAATTACGTTTGGATGTTGGCATTTTATATGGGATTGAAATCTCGCGCTTTTTTTGGTTAGCTACATCGCGCTCCGTACAAGTTGTTTCTGGAGCATAGCTAGCGCTCCTTTTCTAGTTTTTCATATCGCTATGAAAATAGGATGAAATTTTGAGAAGCTTCAGAGCTTTGCCATAACATGATGGTTAGACGCCGAGATACGGATACTGTTAGCAAAATATTACTGAACACTCGACGATGGAAAAACCGAATTTGGAGATGTGGTTGAAGTTTTTTGATTTCATTCCATCCTCGTGTATTAAGTGGATGGAGTTGGGTTTTTCCGTGTATTACATGGGAAAAATTACATCAGATAGTATATAGCGGTTTTCAATTGGGTGCAATACATAAAAAAGTTATGAAACCGCAGCCTGTAGCGGACGAACGCGGATGTATCTGTACTTCATTCAAGTGAAAACTGCTATATTATAAATTCCGAAAATATTTAGGGACTTCCAAATAAAAAAATATGCAACTTTTTCTTGTGATGCGAAGAGCAGCGCCGTGGGGGGTTCCCCAGGGAAAACGCATCTAAAATCAAAGCAAAGGTGGTCAAGAATTAATTACTCTTTTGTGATAAATCCATGAGATTTGATAGCTTGTAAATGATACGAGCACCGACATTACCATCCCACTCTGCATCACCAACTTCGCACAGATCGAAGCCAATAATTTTTCTACCGCTATGAACTAATTCGCGGAACAGAGAAAAAGCTTGCTCTAATTCCAACCCTCCAGGAACAGGGGTTCCCGTACTCGAACAGAGTTTAGGATCGAGACCGTCAACATCAAAGCTAATGTATACTTGTTCGGGCAAATGACTGATAATTTCTCGGCATATTTCAATCCAAGTCGTTCCAGAGTAGAGTTTTTGTTTGATAATTGAGTCGTAATAGGCAACAATTCGCCCGTTGGATCGGTCAATAGTTTGCACCTCATCATGGCTAATATCGCGCAAAGCGACTTGCACTAACTTGGAAATTTGCGGCAGTTTCATGGCATTAAACATGATGGATGCATGAGAAAACTCAAATCCTTCATATGCATCTCGTAAATCTGCATGGGCATCAATGTGTAAAATGCTAAAGTTTGGATAGGAAGTTGCTAATGCTTGATAATATCCTAATGGTACGCTGTGATCTCCTCCGATCGCAGCAACTCGCTTGCCTTTTTCTATTGCTTCCTTAGTCTTTTCAAATAACCATTGGTTGACTTGTTGACAGGCTTGATTAATTTCTGTAAGTACTGGTGTTAAATCTGGTGTGTCTGTTAGGGGTTTACCTTGCTCTAGACGTTGGATAATTTCGGCAGCGCGATCGCGATAGTATGCGTTCTTCTCCAAGATATCTTGAGGAATTTCTACCATGAATATTCCCTGTTTCCATCCGTCAGGATTATCGAGATCGAACAAATCCAATTGTGTTGAAGCATCAAGAACGCGCTGTGGTCCGTTGGCAGTACCTGCTCCATAGGAAACAGTTACTTCCCACGGTACGCCAAATACAATTAGTTTCGCTGACTCGTAATCAAATGGTAACCCAAGGAGGTTACCATTTATTTGACCTACGCCACTGGGATTGTAGTCTTGGAGTTGCATTGTCCTATGGAGATTGGGTAGACAAAACACCACTTGGTGAATACTGCAATATAGTAGCGCAGGTTATGCTTTCGGTAACGTCTTTTACCTATTTCTAGAGGTTGGTCGTTGCAAAAGTATTGCATTGTGCGGGATCGCCTGTCTGAATACCCTGCTTAAACCAACGCGCTCTCTGGGCTGAGCTACCGTGTGTAAAGGAATCTGGAGTCACATATCCTCTGGCTTGACTTTGCAAGCGATCGTCTCCCAGACTGCTAGCTGCATTGAGTGCTTCTTCAATATCGCCTGTTTCTAAAACCTGGCGCGATCGCTGGGCGTGATGCGCCCAAATACCAGCAAAACAGTCTGCTTGTAACTCCTGTCGAACGGAGAGTTGATTGGCTTTTTCTTGAGGAAGTTGGCTCTGGGCTGCACGAACTTTGTTAGAAATGCCCATAAGAGTTTGAACGTGGTGTCCAACCTCGTGAGCAATCACATATGCTTGGGCAAAATCTCCGGGGGCTTGGTATTTATTCTTTAAATCTCTATAAAAGCTTAAATCGATATAAAGTTTTTGGTCGCCCGGACAATAAAAAGGACCCACTGCCGATCGCGCATAACCACAAGCAGACTGGACTGCACCTGAGTAAAGAACTAACTTTGGCTCTACATAAGTTCGTCCCATTTGCCGGAACAGGCTATTCCAGGTGTCCTCTGTATCTGCTAGGACAACTGAAACAAAGTCAGCTAAGCGATCGTCGCCTGTTGCAGAACGTTCTGTTTGAGAAGACTCTGAGTTTGGGTTGCTTGGCGCTTGTGTTTGCTCCCAAATGACACTGGGATCGCCACCTAACAAAGCGACAATCAATGACAAAACAATAGCCCCGATACCACCTCCGACAACTGGTGCGGAAATCCGACTTCCACGCCTATCTTCAACATTGGTGCTTCTACGACCAAATTCCCAGCGCATAGCCTAGAGTCTCCCCATAACTTAAATTTGGTAAAAGTGCGACTTGGCAATCGCATTTTTGAAATTTTTATAAATGCACTACAGCAACCCTAAATCATTTTTGAAAATTTACAGTACTACAGTAGGGTGGGCAATGCCCACCAAACGTCTTAGCGGTGGGCATTGCCCACCCTACTTAATATTTCATGAATTAAATAGGATTGCACTAAGAATATAAGTAATTTTATTTATTTAAAGCATCTGTCACAGGAGTTGCGATCGTTCACTCGGCGATCTTACTTCAGGAAGGCAAAGCCTCACCCCACCCAATGCACTTGTTCCGATAATAGCGTAGGTAAGCTTAGATATTATACCACATGGATATATGTAGATTACTTCTTGAGGAGTAATGATAAAAATATTTTCTTTATTTAACTTTTGTTAACTTAATCGTTATTTTGTTAACTATGCACGCTAGTGTACACTTCCTTATTTTATAAATATGTTAAACATTCTATATCTAGCGCGTACAGGCAAACATAATTATGCAGTTGAAAAAGTACTTTATAGCTTAAACACTAAGCTTTATTGACTACTTTCCTCAGCATAGCTGCTTGTTTGCACTAGGTTAACATTATCCCAGAACATTAATGCTTGATTTAAACAGCTTAGCTGAGCTTTCCCGTGGCAATTGTGTCAGTCTTTGTGCCTTTCTCGTACCAGCTAACCTAGTTGCCACAATCGTTACCATGGTTTTAACCGCACTCCATCGCCCAACACACCAAATCAGACGCTCTGCAGGAGTTGCCGGTCTTCTCGCTTTAATTATGGTACTGCACGTATATACTTGGTTTGCAGTTGGTATAGTCTTGGCTCCCACTTACATTTTATTATCGCTAGCACTCTCTTGTTTACTAACCAATATAGGGGCTATCCTCTTACAAAAACGCTTCACTACAGTGACCAGTGACCCTTACGGGTTCGCCAGTCGCCTACGGCGGGAGACCCGCCTGCAGCGCTGGACTCACCAGTGACCAGTAATCAGTGACCAGTGACCAGTGACCGGGAAATTAACTATGTAAAAATTCTATTTTTTATTAAGAAAGGCAGGCTTTGTGCCTGCCAACGACTTTACAGTTATTTAATTCTTGTTCTCAAGCTTTAGTAGCGTCTAGAAGAGTAACCGCCACTGTTGTTTCCACGTCTACCGCCACCACCATAGGAAGAACCTCTGTCTTCACGTGGCTTAGCTTTGTTAACTTTTAGGTTACGACCCATCCATTCAGCCCCATCAAGCGATTCAATTGCTGTAGTCTCTTCTGCATCTGTTTCCATATCGACAAAAGCAAAACCTCTAACACGACCTGTTTCCCGATCTACTGGTAATTGGACTCTTTTTACGGTTCCATACTCTGAAAAAACGTGTCTAATATCATTCTCCTGAACTTCGTAGGATAAATTACCGACGTAAATTGACATAAAACATCTCCTGAATCAAATGGCGATGAGAGTTAGATTCGGAGATTACGCTTGTAAGTACCATGAGACAAACTGCAAAACCGAATATAAATCCTGTGGAATAAGGATAACACAGGTTGGTAGGCAGATTGTCATCGTTTTAAAAAATTGTAAAAATTACTTAAAGTTAAGGAACTCTAAAGAATATTTTTATTAATAGTTACTAATCGTCAGTTACCAGTTCATCTCTATACTTGAAAATCACGAATTTGAATTATGAATCTGTTGATTCTACTTCAGAAATGAGTAATAGGATCGAGGACTTCTAAATAAAAAATCTCGCAAACTTTCTTGTGGTGCGGGCGTCTCGCCCGCCACCAGTATAGGACAGGCTTCTAGCCCGTCCCACAAGCCAGCAGTATAGGACAGGCTAGAAGCCTGTCCCACAAGATGGATAATCTATTTCTTGGAAATTTCTAAGTACTATAATTAGGCGATTGGAAATTAAGTATTTTTACTCAATCCCTGGTCACTGGTCACTAGTCACTGATTTTATCCCAGTATTTAACGATCGCTTGTTCGCTACCCAACCAATCAGCCACTTGAATTAGGGCGTCTATGAGTAACTTTTGCACGAGACGCGGTGGACCGACTAGGACGGTATCGGCTTTCCTTAATAACAAAGCGAGGTGCAAGGGATTAGTGGGCATTCCTTCATCATTAGTCTTACCGTCAATTGCTAAACCAAATAATCCTCTGATAAATTGCTCAAACTTCCTTGCGGGTGTATTTTCACTAGTATATGTCACCCATTCTTCTGAAGCATTGCGGAAACTGTGCTGCACTCCTGGGGGAACGTGTACGCTTTCTCCCGCTTGTAGCGTCAGACGTTTGCCTCTCCCTCCAACCTCCATTTCCAGACAACCTTGCAATACGGTAAAGGTTTCACCCATCTTGGTATGGTAGTGCAACGGACTGCCTTTAGCACCGGGAGGTAAGTCAAAGCGGACTTTAAAGTACGCTCCTTCGCCTAAAGGGTTGGAGTGCAAAACCGTCATGCGATCGCCCGTAACTGGATTAACAATGGTTTCTGATTGCTGAGTTGCAACTAACTGGGCTGGTTGGGTTTGGATATTTGTCAACATCATAACAAGAACTCCTTTGGGTTAAGATTGTGTTTGAACCTTGGTGTTACTAAATGCATTGCTGCTTGGCTATAGTTCAAGAATATGGGTTCTGCTAAGTTGTGAATTGACATCTCCTGCCAAGAAATTAACCGATTGTGACAAGATGCAAGAAGCCACTTTTTCTGTTTACCTAACCCGCAGCATTGTGCAATATACAGTTGTCAAATATGGAGTGGATGCAGATAGCTTGTGTGTGGCGGCGGGGATCGAGAGTACTTTACTGAAGCAGCCTGACGAGCGAATTCCAGGTACGCTTCACAGCGCCGTATGGCGAGAAGCGATTCAGCGTACAGGGGATGAAAATCTTGGCTTACACCTGGGTGAAGTTTTTAATCTAGCAGCCTTTGGTATTGTTGGCTATGTACTAGTGAATTGTCAAACACTGGAGCAAGTCTTGGAAAAGCTGTCGCGATACACTCATTTGTTTAGTCAAGGTGTGTATATTCGCTTTAGTGTATCTGAAGGTTTGGTGTTTTGCGATTGCGATATAGCAGATGATCTAAAAAATTACTTGTTAACTGAACCCCGACAAGCCATTGAAAGTACTTTTTCATCTTTGCTGACAGCAACAAGAGTTTTGACAGGAAAACAACTTCGTCTTCACGCTGTTTGGTTCGGGTATCCACGCCCCGTTGATACTTCCGAACACGATCGCATCTTTCAAACTAATGTACAATTTTCAATGCCGACAAACCGTCTCATCTTTGATGCCAATTGCTTGAATTGGTCTGTTTTATCAGCTAACTCGAATCTTTTGTTAGTCTTTGAGCAGCATGCAGAGGCAATACTGAGTACAATGGTTCGAGAGGATACTTATACTCGACAAGTGGTACAAGCCCTCGCGCAACAACTCAAAGGGGAGCTACCATCAATTAAAGCGATCGCTCAATCTTTAGCAATTAGTGTCCGTCAGTTGCAGCGAGAATTGCAAGCGGAAGGGAAATCTTACCAACAAATTCTTGATGAAACCCGTAAAGAATTAGCTTTGCGACATTTAAAAAACCCAGATACTCCAATTTATGATGTAGCCTTTTTGTTAGGGTTTTCTGAACCCAGTGCTTTTAACCGAGCATTTAAGCGATGGACCGGGCAAACCCCAGGTAATTATCGGCAGTCCAGTTTGTAGTAACGATATATATGTTATTCGCGTAGCGTACTGATGCAGGGTATAGGGTTACTACGAATCTAATTTCTCAGTAAGTTGCAAGATTTCTGTGAACTGATAGTTATAAGCTAATTCTTTCAACTCAGTTATGATAGGGGTATACTGTTTTGGAATCTGTTCGATAAGACGAAATACTTCACCGTCATAACACAAGAGTGCTGCACGATGTAAATCGGCAATCCAAGTTGGAGGCATAACCGATAGATTCTCAGGTGTTAATGACACGCGGGTAAATGGTTGTTCTTGTCTCTGACCAAAAGAAGATAACATCTCATCATTGGCGTATATGTACTTCACTCCCAAATATTCTTCCATCTTGGCAAACAGCTCGCTTTCTTGGAAGGGTTGGCGGATGAAGTCATTACATCCGGCTTGAATGGCAAGAGTGCGATCGCTCGTTGATGCTTGAGCTGATAGAGCTATTATGATAACCGCTTGACCTTCTGTAGTAGAACGAATCTGTTGTGTTGTTTGATACCCGTCCATTTCTGGCATCCGAATGTCCATCCAAATTAAATGGGGACGCCACTCTTGCCAAACTCTAATGCCTTCTGCTCCATTGTTGGCTGTTTGTACTTCAAACCCTATGTTAGTCAAAAGTTTGAATAGTAGGTAACAATTTTCCGACTCATTATCGATGACTAAAATTCGATAAGTTGGTTGTCCAACGGCTAGTCCAATCGCACGACGCTGAGTTGGTGCTAGTGACACATCTGATACTTTTGCTAACTGAACTTGAATTTCAACGCTGAACGTACTGCCATGACTGGAAGTACTAGTCACCGCGATCGTACCACCTAGTAAGTATGCATATCCAAGACTAATTGTCAACCCCAGCCCTGTCCCTTCTTGTGACGATCTACCAGAATGCGTTTGAACAAAGGCATCAAAGATAGTATCGAGTTCGTGTGGTGCAATCCCAACCCCAGTATCTTCAACAGTAAAGAGAAGGGTTTCAAGAAATGAAGATGTCAGGTTCTCCTTATCTTCCTGATTTTGCCTTTGCTTTGTTCCTCTTGCTGCTGTTAGAGTTACGCTACCTTTTGTAGTGAATTTAATGGCATTACTGAGTAAATTTGTCAATATTTGGCGAAGTTTGTTAGCATCAGTCGTAATAAATTGCGGTAAATCTGAAGCAAGGTGAAGGCAAAGTTGCAAACCTTTAGCTTCAGCGCGTTGACGAAACATAGTGTGTAAAGAATATAGTAAGGAGTGAAGGTCAAAACTACTTTCGTCTAACGTAACTCGTTCCGCTTCGATTTTTGATAAATCAAGAACATCATTGATAATACTCAGCAAGTGCTCGCCACTGCGATGAATCATCTGTAAGTTTTCTTGCTGTTCTAGTGTTAGCGATGAGTCATGATTCATAACTTGAGCAAAGCCTAAAATGATATTCAAGGGTGTCCGGAGTTCGTGACTCATGTTTGCCAGGAAAACACTTTTCGCTTTGTTTGCGACTTCTGCAGCTTCCTTTGCACGTTGCAGTTCGACTTCAGTTTGTTTGCGATCGTTGATATCCCGATGCGTTCCCGTCATTCGCAAAGGTTTCCCATTTTCATCCCAAGCAACAACTTTACCGTAGTCAGCAATCCATTTCCATTCTCCAGATTTGGTTTGAAGTCGATAGTCGAACCCATAGCGAACTGAAAAATCTTTTAGGTGCGCTTCCAAGATTTCTTTCACCCAAACCATATCCTCTGGATGAACCAGTTGTTCCCATGTACTTACATCTTGGGGTAATTCATCTGCATCATAGCCAAGCATTTCCAAGTATCGAGGACTAAGGTAGACTTCACCCGTGCTCAAATTCCAGTCCCATAAACCATCGCCCGCTCCTTCGAGAGCTAGTTTCAATCGTTCTTCACTCAGTTGCAATTCAGATGTTCGTTCGCAAACTCGCCTTTCTAATTCAGCATTTGTCTGTTGCAATGCTAGTAATGAGGTTTGCAGTTGAGTTGCCATATCTCTGAATGAATCTGCTAGTTCTCCCACTTCATCTTCTCGATCTATAACGATTGGATAATTAAAATCTCCATGAGAAATTTTCTTGGCTACTACATTCAAATTTTTTAAAGGACGGATTATCCAGTTAGATGTAACGACGCCAATCGCCGTGGTAGAAGAAGCCGCTACCAAACATAACAATATAGTAATATTTGTCTGTTCGTTGATTTGTGCCATGAAATCTGACTCTGGCACTACAATAACGATCGTCCAATCTAGCCCAAGTTTATCTTTATAAGGAATAACTTGTAGA
Source organism: Scytonema hankhaensis NUACC26 (assembly GCF_045865695.1). Taxonomy (NCBI): domain Bacteria; kingdom Bacillati; phylum Cyanobacteriota; class Cyanophyceae; order Nostocales; family Scytonemataceae; genus Scytonema; species Scytonema hankhaensis. Next base: position 48,213 of record NZ_BAACAP010000187.1, on the reverse strand, counting down.
AATTGGCGACGATTGTGAATCCAAAAGCTAAATTGCTGACTTTTTTGAAAACCTTTGAAACTCCCAAACTTGGCTTCTAAATATTGACTCGCTGCTTGAATCAAAGCATCTTGACCATCAGTTGCTTTTATGCGCTCTAACTTACCATTTCTATTTTGCTGTTTAAAAAGAACAGATTGTCGATCGCTTGAACTGCCTACCAAAAGTCCATTGCGTTCAACAATAAAAACTTTTCCTGTTTGACCTACCTTTACACTAGTTAAAAATTTTCGGAAGAAGGATAGATCGCAAGCACTAGAGAATACACCAAGTAGTTTTTTCGTTTTTGGTTCGTAAATGGGATAATTGGCATTGAGGGACATATCTGAGTTATCTGCCAATACAAAAATTGAACTCCAAACTGGTTTTCCTACCTCAATAGCCGAACGATACCAAGGTCGTTCTTTCAGCTGAAACTGTCGAATTGTTCTTATATGACTGAGTTTATTTCCTTTACTATCTACAGCATTGTAATAGACTAAGCTAGGGTCAGCAGGGTCGGATCTTAACAGACTCAGTTGGGGGTTACGATTAGCAACAATGAAATTACCTCGCGCTGTACCTACCATGACATGACTAACAGTTTCAAATTGCATGAGTTGGGTAAACAGATAACGTTCCAACTCCGAGCGCTTCTGAAAATCTAGATATCCCAAACGAATGGCATCAGCATTTATACGGTTGATTTGTGGTGGTGTGGCTAAGTAGTTTTTGAGGTATAAGTTGACGCGAGATCCTACCTCTGTCATTAACTGATTTGCCATTACCTCAACTGCTTGTTGACCATTTTTAAAGGATAAGTAGCCAACTAGCACTGTTGCAGCAACGATCTGTAATACAAATGGAACAACGAGCGCCCGACCCAGGGAAAGACGACACATACGGAGTAGAAAATGTTGAATATGAAAGGTCGGAGGTCGGTCGCTCATTGCTTAAGGGAGTAGGAAAAGAGGGTTTTCATGACTTTGTTATGGGTTATTGCTCATAGGGGTCTAGTTAGTTAAATCATTCATTTAGGATAACTGTTAAGAGCATAATATCTAAGTATGGCATCATCCCCTCTTGTTTGAACTGTTTGCTCAACTCGCTGCCACAATTCAGTATTTTCTCGGTATATGCTTAAAGACGCGATCGCATCTTTTGCGTCTACACTTTTTCCTTCTTGTATAAGAGATAGTAAAAACTCCAAGGCGGAATCTTGTCTTAGCATTGCGATCGCAAGCAGTCCCGTGCGACGCAACTGAGCATTTATCGTTCTCTCCCACCAATTTTTGAGAATAAGAAATGCTTCATTTAATCTTGATTCACCTAACGCTAAAGCAGCAAGCTCGCACACCTGTTCTTCTGAATTTACCAGAAAACTCGCAATTAAAGGCAGCGATTGTACGGGAGCGAGTTGTAATAGAGCAGTAAAACATTCCGAGAGAACAGATGGTGCTTTATCCCCCATACGAACTTTCAGCCGCAATAATGGTACGCCTTGGGGATTTGCAGTATAAGCAATTGCACGAGCTGCAGCAACTCGTGCTTCCGGTTTTGGATCGGCGAGTAAATCTGCTAATTCGTTCATGACATCTGGATAATTCATCCGCACCAAACCTAAAGCGCATACTCCACGCAAAACTGCTGCTGTATCTTCTTGTCCTCCCCAAACAGGTTCCATTTGGATATGATGAATTCCTTGGAGAAAAAGACTTTCCTCACCGTACTCGAAACGATAGAGAGTTTCTGCAATTTCTTTTTTGGCTAGACAACCTGGATCTGTCTCTGCTGGCTTGACCATCATTCGCTCAAAAGCTGCAACTAGGTCAGGAATTGAGTTAGCAATCCCTAATTCTCCTATGATTTTTGCAGTTCTGGCAACTGCCACAGAATACTTGCTTTTCAAAGTTTGACGCAAAGTGGCGATCGCTTGCTCATCTACTGGATTTTCTCGAATTTGAGCTAGGACAGATAAAGTTTCCTCAAGCTTGCGCGATTTTGCCATAAAGATTAAATTTCTCCCACTCGCGACGAAAAATGTAGGTTATATAAATTACAACTGGACTCCAACCATTTGCTTTTAAATTTATAAAACTTTTTCTTAGTGTTCCCAAAATAAAACAAAAAAAAAGCGCTTCGTCTCAGAAGCGCTGTTTAGCATTAGTTAAGCACTCGTAACATCAAAAGAGAAACTTGAATTCCGTTAACCTTAACCGTTAATAGCAGGAGCTTCAACTGCAGCTAAGTCGAGAGGGAAGTTGTGAGCGTTGCGCTCGTGCATCACTTCCATACCCAGGTTTGCACGGTTGAACTGCTCCCATACGCTTGCGCTACGGGCGCGTTGTAAGGTTGCTGTCATGCTTTTACGATCGCGATGATTTATGTATATATGGGGTGGTGTTTCACCCTTAACTATAATTTACATTAAGTTACATTACTTTATCAATAGTATTAACTTTATTAAAGTTAATAGATCTCATTAGTAAAAGTTATCAATTGAAGAATCGGGCTAGTCGCTCAGATCCCTCAAGTACTGATTTCTTGAAAATCCCTCACTGAGATTTTTGTGCAGTTTTTAATTTAACTCTTCTCACAAGGTGAGATAATCAGTTTTGCAGTTCCCCGAATCCTTGTCTGCCTAGCGTCGCAAAGGAAACAAAGTAAGAGGAAAACAAGCTATGTGTGTTGAATTTGGTCGAGAAGTTTGCGGCTATCTTAATACAGTAGAATCAAAAGAATGGTTAGTAAGCAATGGTATAGGTGGTTACGCTTCTGGTACTGTAGGAGGACTGCTAACTCGTCGTTACCACGGCTTGCTTGTTGCTTCTCTCAATCCGCCTTTGGGTCGTACTTTGATGCTGTCTAAGTTTGATGATACGGCTGTGTACGGAGAGCAGTCTTATCCACTGTTTACCAATCGTTGGAGTGATGGGACTGTTAGTCCTCACGGTTATCTACATATTGAACGCTTTTATTTACAAGGCACCACCCCTACATGGCGTTTTGCTTGTGCTGATGCTTTATTGGAAAAGCGTATTTGGATGCAGCAAGGAGCAAACACAACTTATATTCAATACACATTACGTCGCGCAACGCAACCTCTAAAGCTGACACTGAAGGCGATGGTGAATTATCGCGATTATCACGGCGATACTCAGAGTAGCGATTGGCAAATGAGTATAGAGGAAATTGAAGGGGGAATTTGTACGATCGCTTGGACAAATGCAGTCCCATTTTATATCCTGTGTAAGGATGCGCGAGTCTGGCCGTGTCATACTTGGGTGAATGGTTTTGATTTAGCAGTAGAACGGTATCGGGGGTTAAGCGATCGCGAAAATCACCTCCATGCTGCTACCTTTGAAGTGACTTTAAATGCTGGAGAATCCGTGACTTTTGTTGCGAGTCTTGAAAAGGAACCAGAGTTAGATGGTGAAGCAGCGTTCAAGTTAAAGCGGACGCAAGAGCAGAAGTTAATCAGCCTTTGGAAAGCAAATCGACCAATCAATGCGAAGGAAACGCCTGCTTGGATCAATCAATTAGTTCTTGCAGCCGACCAATTTATTGTGTCACGCCCCTTAAGTGATGACCCCAATGGCAAGACGATTATTGCAGGTTATCACTGGTTTGGTGACTGGGGACGGGATACAATGATTAGTCTACCGGGTTTGACAATTGCCACTGGAAGACCGGAAGTTGCTCGTTCTATTCTTCGCACTTTTGCTAAATATGTAGATCGGGGAATGTTACCCAATCGGTTTCCCGATGCTGGGGAGATACCGGAATATAACACTGTGGATGCAACTTTGTGGTACTTTGAAGCTATTCGTAGCTATTACAGTGCCACAGAAGATAAGGATTTACTGCAAGAACTCTTTCCTGTTTTGGTTGATATTATTGATTGGCACTGTCAGGGAACGCGATACAACATTCATCTCGATATGACAGATGGGTTACTTTATGCTGGTGTTGGGTCTTCGCAATTAACTTGGATGGATGCTAAAGTCGGTGACTGGGTAGTAACGCCTCGTATTGGCAAACCAATTGAAGTGAATGCTCTATGGTATAATGCTTTGCGGACAATAGCAGAGTTTGCTCGCCTCCTTGATAATCCGCATCAAGGGTATGAGGCAATGGCAGAGCGCACCTCAGCCAGTTTTGCCAAATTTTGGGATGATGAGATGGGTTACTGCTACGATGTGGTAGACAGTCCAGAAGGTAGCGATAAGCCGGGTACGGCTTGCGCCAAGGGCGATGCTGCAAAGCAGCCGCTTCGCGAACGCACGTTACGTCCCAATCAAATTTTTGCAGTTTCATTACCACATAGTCCACTGACTCCCGAACAACAACAGAAAGTTGTAGACACTTGTGGTAGAGTATTGCTCAACTCCCATGGATTGCGTTCTTTGAGTCCCGATAATCCAGAATATAAAGCTCATTACGGAGGAGACGCCTTGCAAAGAGATGGGGCTTACCATCAAGGAACAACCTGGGGATGGTTGATTGGTCCTTTTGTTTTAGCACATTTGCGCGTTTACAAAGATCCCGTGCAAGCCCGCCAGTTTTTGGAACCGATGGCAAATCATTTGCAAGCTCATGGGGTTGGAAGTCTCAGTGAAATTTTTGATGGCGATCCTCCTATGACTCCCCGAGGCTGCATCGCCCAAGCTTGGACAGTGGCGGAAGTGTTACGTGCTTGGTTTGCAACAGAAGAAGCAGGAGCGAATAAGTGATAATTTATAAAGTAGGTTGGGTTGAGGAACGAAACCCAACATTTAATCGAATTATTGGGCGTCACTTGGTTCAACCCAACATACACAGTACCATTTGGCGATTCAAGATTGACTTTATAAATGACCTCTAAGTGATTCTATTTTAGATTTTAGTCAAGCTAGTGGTTCATTACAATAATTGTGAGGGATAAAATAAAAAACCGCAGAGGCGCAGAGAACGCAGAGGAAGAGAACGAGAGGATCTGTTTTTAAGTAAATCAACCAGACTATACTCTTGTGGTACGGTCGTCCCCTCCCGTACTTTATTAGTGGCGGGCTAGAAGCCAGCACTGGAGCGTGTTTTCAAACTACTCCTACTTGTTTAGCCTCCTAATTTTCTAGCTCCCCCCTAAATCTCCCTTAAAAAGAATGGACATTAGTGAAAAGTTAGCCTTAGTCATTCGTAATCTGAGTGTAGTTCAAGTAGGGCTTCTTCTTGAAATGGCTCAAGCCATGACTGTAGAAATTGAGGAATTTGTGAATGAGGGTAGCAATCTTTTGACTCCTGAATTTGTTACAAATTTCTCCAATCGTCTCATAATTCATCATGCAACTCATGTAGAAAAATTTAGTAAAAAATCTTTTGAATATGCTTTTGTATCGGCTTCTACCTCTGCGGGAAGAAATGCCTCTATTAATCTCAACTCTACAAATCCAGGAGAAGATGTCATAGTTGATGGAGTAAAATTTTCATTGAAAACAGAAGCTTCGACTGGGCTTACTCCAAAGAAAAGTATTACGATTTCAAAGTTAATGGAAGCACGATGGATTAGAGAATGCAAAGTTCCTACAGACTTTGCTAGAGAAACAACATACCGTGTAGTTTCTCATCTAAGAAATTACGACCGGATTGTTATGCTACGCGCATACGACATACTGCCACCTTTACTTAAAAAAAATCAAACCGAAACTGTACCTCTGATTCAAAATAGGGATGCAATTCAAACCTTACCTAAAGTCCGGTATGACTTATATGAAATTCCACTTAACGTATTAATGCTTGTCCAAAAGCTAAAAGAAAGTAACTTCAAGCCAAGAACCAAAAATGGAGGTAGTAGCGCCAAGGTTTATACAGCAGACAATAAAGCAGCTTTCACCTTAATCTTAGATGGTAGTGTCGAGAAAATCACAATCAGTAACATGGGGATCGATCTTTGTTTCCTTCACGGCTCATGGGTTATACCTACGATTGAAGTAAACAGAGCTAAGAATCAATCAAACGGGGACTGAAATATGTGACGGTAACTCAAAACTTGTCTGTTGTTCATCAAATTCCGATTCAATATCCTCTGGTTTAAGATGAGTATGAGCAAGTATGACTGAACTGATTGAGGGTTTTTTGCCACTGAGAATCCATTCACATACATGGGCTAATTGATAGGAGATAAGCGGAGGAACTGCGTCCCCTATCTGCCTGTACATATTTGCCTGCCCAGATGCCATAAATTGGTAGTTTCTTGGAAAGCCTTGAAGGATCGACATCTCGCGAACAGTACACAGCCGATCCTGTTCGGGATGGCTGTAACGCCCATTACCGATATGAGCACATTCTCTTTTAATAGTTACGGCAGGCTTATCCCAGCTTAACCGACCGTATACATCCGGATGAGACCCTAATTTTCCCTTGGCAATGTGACGCAGCATAGCAGGGGTTAGAAGATCGGGTGCTTCTGGGCAATATCTTAAATCGGCCCAAGAGCCACCGTCTTTTGGTATCATCTGAAGTCGTTTCAAACTTTTTTGCTCTGAAAATCCCGGTGCAATATGTAGAAAATCTTTTGGATTTGGCTGTCCCGGTGCTATTGGAGGTAGCGATGAAATGGCTCTGCGAACATGGGTTGCTTCTAATCTAACATGAAAGCCGCTCCACAAATCTTCAAGGGTTCTGAGTGTTAAATCTTCTCGCACTGCAATAACTAATGCCCGTTCTCGACGTTGGGGAAGACCAAATTGATTAAGTATGTAATTTTTCCCGTGAACCTGGTAACCAAGGTGCATAAGTTCTTCTTGCAGTCTTTGATAGTGATGAGTAAAGTTACCAACAAGCAACTCTCTTGCATTCTCCATTAAGAAAATTGTCGGTCTGAATTCCTTTACAAAAAGAGCATTACGCATGACGAGTGAGTTTCGGGGGTCATCTAAGAGGTGATTGTCCGGCAGAGTTCTAGAGAACCCCGTGCATGGAGCACATGAAATTAGGACATCAAGAGCGTCAGTACCAAGAGTTGTTGTCAGAATGTTGCGTAAATTCTTCGGTTCGAGAGTTGATATATCTTCATCCAGTGGCTCTAAACCCATATTCGCTTGATAGGCAATATTACACTGCAAAGACCCTCTCTTGCTGCTAGGCTTACTTATCTGAGCATCAACTGCTCCCACTATTTTAAATTTCGGATGGGCGTGGAAACCGTAGCTCATCCCTCCTACGCCTGAAAAAAGGTCAATGACAGTCCAATGCTTGTTCAACGGTATCTTTATCTGTTACTAGTACTAAATAAGGAATTATAGTACATTTGTAGCTTGCGTGGTATGTACTCCGTGATACGCAATTTTGACTTGTAATTAGCAAAAAAAAATAATTCAGTAAAATCCGGAATGCGACTATTTGACTTTGTAGATTAGTATGTCCATGTAGAAAGGTGGACTGGCAATCAAACAGCAATATAAACTGCTAGAGACAGGTGAAATTACCTAACTCTCATGACAGTACCATTTCGTAGCTAATTATATCTAAACCAACTAACCATTAAACTCTATACCGAAACCTTTGCCGCACTGCTTTATAGTAGTGCGGTACTATTTTGAGGGTAAAATGCAAGTAAGTCAGCACAATTAAAGTTAATTAGTGAAGGTCGTCATTAGTCATTGGTCATTAGTAAGGATGTGAGTTTGGAGAAGGTATTGGATTAACACAATATCAACGTGACGCTCTACGGCTTCGTGGTGCTAAGTTTACAGTAATCAGTGACTAGTTAAACAAATGTCGTTTGAATGCGATCGCAAGTTGCACTCAGATCCACGACTTCTTCAAGGATAGCTTTTTTCTCAATCCAAAATCCAGAATCGATAAGATGGTCAACAAAACTACTTATTTCATGTGGCGGTCTTTGCAGATTTGTTTTGTCACCGGATGCTTGAGTGCGATCGCTGCTATAACAAATATACCGACTTCCACGGCTGGGTTATTTGATAGTACTGTGGATCGATTGCCAATGAACGAAAGGTAAAAGAATCATGAATTCACGACCTTAGATGCGGATTCTAGTAAGTTCAAAAGCATTGCTGTCTGCTGTGACTGTCTTTCCGATTTTCGGTAAGCTAGCCAAATATGATTCGTTACAGCTAAAGTTGGTTTGAGAACTAGCGTTAGACGATTTTCAGCAATCCATTCCTTACAGAGATAGTCGGGTAAAACACTGTAACCCAACCCAAGAGAGATACGCGAAGCGTAACGGCTAAAGCCGAATCGCACTCCGAATGCTGCGTAAATCTGGGATTACAAATTGTGGATTAACATTCAAGCGACGACCAAAAACCACCCGCCAAAATCGCCGAATGATTGGTAAATCCTCACTATAAGCAATCCAAGGTTGCTGGCTTAGCCACTGTTCTAGTGGTGTTAAATCAACCTGTAAAACATCTTGAGACACTGGAACGATCGCTCTCGGTGGTCCAACGCCGCCAAAAGCTTTCTTCAAACAGGAGTTGATATTCCAGTTCCGATAATGTAATCTTTTGCGTAGCAATGACACAATCAAGATTCTTCTCCAAGAGTTGCTCAATCAATTCCTGAGTTAATCCAAATCGAATTGAAAATAGCGTCAAATCAGCTTGAGACAGGTATTTCAGTATGTATTCGGAGAAAAATTCTGGCGGCGTTCCCAGCCTGATGAGAAGTGGAGCATCAGCCAGGGTTGACTTTGTTGGTATCGATTCCAGCGTTTCAATAGCCGCAGCAATTTGAGTATACAACCGCTTTCCCGCGTCGGTTGGTAACATACGTCTCGGCATGCGTTGAAACAACTGCGTACCCAAGGTAGACTCCAAAGCTGCAATATGCTGACTGACTGCGGGTTGTGTTAAATACAACACTTGTGCCGCCCCCGATACGGTTCCAATCCGATAGACCTCAATAAAGCTACGATACCATTCCAAATTAACCATAATTATATTTATGGAAAGACCCAACTTTTATAATTTGTATTTTAGATAAGTTGCTTCTAGCATGGAACTATCAGGCACATTCTTACGCAAAACAAGTGTTTGCCTGGAATAGCACGTTTTTGACTCACGGAGCCATACTATGTCTGCAAAAGTTTTAGTCGTTTTAACCAGTCATGACACATTAGGAGATACAGGCAAAGAAACCGGGTTCTACTTGTCTGAAGTGAGCCATCCAGTAGCAGTGTTCGACAAAGCAGGCTTGAGCGTTCAATTCGTAAGCCCCAAAGGTGGCAAAGCTCCCATGACTGGGGTTGACCTAAATGACCCGCTCAACAAAGCCTTCCTCGACAATCCAGAAAAAGTCGCACAAGTAGAAAACACACTGCGCCCCGAGCAAATCAATCCGGCTGAGTACAATGCTATCTTCTATGCAGGTGGACACGGTACCATGTGGGATTTCCCCGATAACACCGAACTTGCTCGCATTGCGACAGCGATTTACGAGCTTGGCGGCGTGGTTGGAGCAGTGTGTCACGGTCCGGCGGGACTTGCGAACATCAAACTCTCTAATGGTGAGTATTTGGTTGCAAATAAAATCGTTTCCTGCTTCACTAACGAAGAAGAAGCTGCAGTGGAATTAACTGAAGTTGTACCGTTCCTATTGGAATCGAAGCTGATTGAACGCGGTGCAACTGTGGAGAAAGCACCCAATTTTCAAGCCAAGGTGTTCGTGAGCGATCGCCTCGTGACCGGACAAAATCCCGCATCGGCAATGGGTGTCGCTGAGCGCATGGTAGAATTGCTGAAGCAAAATACGAGCGTTCTTTCTTCAGCTGTTTCTGCGTAAGCCTTGCTGACTCACTGTATCTGAAGATAAGCACGTTAACAAGTGCGTCTCAAAAGCTTTCACTGACGTTTAGGCAAAATGGAAAAGTTGAAAATTTCGAGTAGAGGAGCTAAAAAGCCTTACCGTGTATACGTTACAGTCTACGCCTAACTGTAATCATTTTTGCCCTGATGCGATACCGCAGTATAGCCGTTAAGCTTCGCTTATCGCGTCCATCATTCCTACTCCCTCTGCTCCTAAGAAACACATTTTGAAAGCAAGATATAGCAAGGGTTTTAGAAATTTAGGTAAAATGTGTTTCTTTCATATGTTACTAGCGCTGAAAGCTGCTAGTGAGAGGCTCATATCTTGCACCTGGAAACTTGAATGTCAATTCCATGACTAAGTGCCAAGTCTTTCAGGCGTTCGATGTCTTGTAGAATAAGGATTTCTTTTGCATGCGCCTAAGTGATAGATTTCTCGGGTTGATGTAATTTTTTTGCACGCTTTATTCGCGTACTCCTGGTTTCTGCCGTAGGTGCAAGATATCAGATGCCGTTTTTTTTTAAAGGGGTTTTTTGGCAATATGACCTCAGTTTAAGTAAGTGATTTCTGTCACATATTATGAAATTTGATGATTTTCACTCGCAGTCTGGATTAAACAACCTATTGCGCTTGCGCTTACAGACACGGAACTCCAGTACTTACCGCAAATTATTTTTTCTGTACCTGGTGAACCGTAAAAGAGCACGTTTATTTCTAGGCAATATATATCAAGATACTCTCTCGTGCTCCTGCAGCCGCCTTATAGAACTCCACCAGCCATTGCTAACCAAGGGTTTTTCTGCTCAGTAGATGGCAATTTTACAGATAAAGAAACAATTTCTGCATTAGCTAGATGGGTTTCTAGGCGTTGCTGGAGTTGAGTTAATGCTGTTGTGCGTAGGCGCGAAGCGACTTGTCGCCAGACATCGCTGGCTTCAACTCGTAATTCAGGTAATTCTGGAACAATAGCGATCGTTCTGCCATTAGCTTCTTGCTTGACAATAACGTTTACTGAAACCTCGTTATTGCCTTGACTACTCTGTGATGTTGCAGGTGAAAAGGAATTCATAATATTTTTTTTAGTTTATGCTCTTTAATTGTATACAACATACTGTATATGTATATATTAATAATTCAAAGACTTGAAAGTCAGTTAATTATCAAAGTCTTTACTCGCAAAAAATCTCTTATGGTAGTAAAAAAATCTGTTTCATTTTTCCTGGCTTTGTTGGGAGTGCTATTTTACCCAGCCACAACTATCGCTGATATTGACCAAGACAGAGAAATAACAAATTTGATTTCTCAAGGAACAGTTAACCAACAACAAAGAAGACCAAATAATCAAAGTCTTAGCCCTTGTCCAAAGCAAAGACCAGAGACAAATACGTTAATTTATTTTATTACTAATGACAAATCAGTCAGAGTCTTTTCTAACAACAGACAAACATTAATGAATGTTGCTTTGGGATCGAGACCTTTGATAGAAAATGCCCCTGTTAGAATAGATAATGAAAATCCAAGAATCTACAGTGCAACAGGTAGAGACAGGACTACAAGATATTATGCCGTGTATTTTACTCAGAATTCTCAGACTGATGCACTTTTAATTACAAGATTACCTGATGACAAACTTTTGGTAGAAAAAACAAGCTGCATTCCTTATGTACGATAGTGGTTTACCCCCCTTAGTCCCCCCTTGGAAAGGGGGGAAATTAGATTTCCGATTCTCCCTTGGAAAGGGGGGAAATTAGATTTCCGGTTCTCCCTTATAAAGGGGGGAAATTAGATTTCCGGTTCTCCCTTATAAAGGGGGGAAATTAGATTTCCGATTCCCTCCCCTTTCCAAGGGGAGGGTTAGGGTGGGGTAAATTCGACTTGTATGTACACTGTAGCCTTAAAGAGGAGTTTAAATTAGTGACTACTCTGGCAAACCGTCAACTCTCATCAAATCCAAACCTCTTTCAAAAATTTCATCGATAGGTAACATTTTCCCGTCGGTTGTCATAAATTTGTGGTCTTTTGTTGCTCGAATTACCGAACCGTCATCTAAACCATATTCAAAAACTTCTTGTTGACCGCGATTGTGCCATTGAGCAATTGGTTGAGTGTAAATATTTCCATTATTATCCACAGAATACACCGTACACTCAATACCTTTTTCTACAATTTTGCCAATTGGTAGAAAACCGTATTCCACAGTCAAAACTTCTGTATCGTAGCTGAGACAATATTCGGCAAACTTCAACATTTGGTCAAATAAGTCATCGGCAATTTGTTTTTTAACTCCATTTTTTGCCGCACCATCAACAAATTTTTCTCGCTGCTTCAGCATTTCATCAACTTTCTTTTTCCCCATTGCACGACGCAGCAAGTCAGCTTGACCTAAAGAATACCCAGCTAAATCCTGAGCCATTTTCATGATTTGCTCTTGATAACATAGCGTTCCGTAAGTCTCTTCTAAAATTGGCTCTAACAGAGAATGCTGATACTCCACTTGCTCTCGCCCGTGCTTGCGGTTAATAAACTTGGGAATCAGCCCTGCATCCAATGGTCCGGGTCGATACAGTGCTAAAATTGAGGAAATATCTTCTATATTGGAAGGTTTCAAATCTCTTACAATCTGTCTCATTCCAGAAGATTCTAATTGAAATATTCCTTCTAAGTCGCCAGCTTCTAACAGTTCGTAAGTTTTTTTCACATCTTGTGGAAGTTTTGCGCTATCTCCACCTTTTGCTAATATTCTCTGAGCTTTTCTTTCTTGAGATGTAATTTCGTAAGGATCTATCCTATACCCTTTATTTTCTTCTATCAAATCAATCGCTTTCTGAATCATCGTTAGGTTTTTTAACCCAAGAAAATCCATTTTTAATAAACCCAGAGAGTCTAAATCTTCCATGTAATACTGGGTAATGACAGCACCGTCATTATTTTTTTGTAGAGGAACGATTTCATCTAAGGGGTCGGACGAAATCACTACGCCTGCTGCATGGACTCCAAAGGTTTTGTTAGTTCCTTCAATCCGAATTGCCATATCTAACCAATGGCGTACTCTCTCGTCGGTATCATATTTTTGTTTGAATTCTGGTTCCGGTGTTTCATCGGAGATCATTACTTTGAGTTTTGTTGGTTTTCCCCGAGAAACAGGAATCATTTTTGCCATTTTGTCTGCTTCCCCATAGGGAATATTTAACACTCTAGCAACATCTTTTAAAACGGCTTTGGAAGTCAAGCGGTTAAAGGTAATGATTTGTGCGACTCTCTCTTTCCCGTATTTTTGAGTCACGTAATCAATCACTTCATCCCGTTTCTCAATACAAAAATCTGTATCGATATCAGGCATAGATTTACGTTCGGGATTGAGGAATCTTTCAAATAGCAAGCCGTGATGTACGGGGTCAATGTTTGTGATTCCCATAGTATAAGCGACTAAAGACCCCGCCGCAGATCCGCGTCCTGGTCCAACGGGGATATCATTGTCTCTGGCAAATTTGATGTAGTCCCACACAACTAGGAAGTATGTGGAGAAACCCATCCTCTGTATCATTGCGAGTTCATATTCGAGTCTTTCTTTATAGACTCGATCGACTTCATTTCTCGATTTGCGATTTAACTTTTCTAAAAGCCCTTGCCAAGCAACTTCTTCAACATAAGTATCAGCTGTATGACCTGAAGGAATGGGATAGTTGGGAAGGCGCGGTTCCCCTAGAATATTGTAAGGTTCAACTTTTTCTGCAACTTCAAGAGTGTTTGCGATCGCTTCTTCTATTACGTCTTCTGGCAAATGATCGCGAAACAGCTTTTTCATCTCCTCTGCTGATTTTAAATACTCTGTCCCGGTGTAGCGCATTCGATTGTCTTCAACAATCAATTTGCCTGTTTGTATGCATAACAAAGCGTCATGAGCTTCGACATCGTAACAGGAAATAAAATGAGAATCGTTAGTTGCTACAATTTTGATTCCCAATTCCCGTGCAATTTTGACAATTTCTACATTAACAATACGGTCTTCTGGGAATCCGTGGTCTTGTATTTCTAAATAATAATCATCTCCAAAAACATCTTTATACCATTGAGCCACTCTTCGGGCTGCATCTACTTTACCACTCAGAATTGCTTGAGGAATTTCTCCACCCAAACAAGCACTCGTCACAATCAAACCTTCATGGTATTGTTTTAATAATTCTTTGTTGATACAAGGACGTGCAAAAATCCCTTTACCTTGAACTCCTTGCAGATTAGAAATAGATGTTAATTTAACTAAATGTTTGTATCCTTTTAGATTTTTAGCTAAGACAATTTGATGATATTTAGGACGGCGTTCCTGTTTTGTAATATCGCCGTTGATAATATACATTTCATTGCCAATGATTGGCTTAACATTTTTGTTACGACAGGTTTTTATCAGTTCAATTGCCCCATACATAACTCCATGATCTGTCAGTGCGATCGCTTTAATTCCTAATTCAAGAGCGCGATCGATCAAAGCAGGCAATTGACTTGCACCATCCAACAAGCTGTAATCACTATGAATGTGTAAAGGTACAAAAGACATAAGCAAATTTAAATGAAAAATTAAATATAGCAGCCCTAAATCATTTGTAAGAATTTCCAGTAGGTAGGGCTATGCCTTACAAAAGTCTTCGTGGTGGGCTTTAGCCCTACCTACTGTATTTTATAAATCAGATAAGATTGCTAGAGTATTTTTATACATAATAGACATCGCTAGCCAAGTATCTGTTACAAATACAAGTGTATTTAAGGATAACGCACTTTGTCCCCTGAGAAAATTAAATTCTGCTATCAATTCAGAAAAGCTCACTTAGGGATGTGAATTCAATAAGTGCAATACTCTTCTCTTGTGGGGTGGGCGTCCTCGCCCGCCTTTTTTAATAAAACACCCGCCTTGCGCCGCTACCACCACTAACCACTAACCAGTTTAATGAACGAACAAGACAGCCCCGATAAGCCCAAAGCCCGCCCTTGGTGGCAAAGCATCCCGCTAACATTACAAATTATCATCGCGTTAGTACTAGCAGTCGCTTTAGGGATTGCACTTGGTGCGGGAAACCCCAGCCCAACAAACAAAGCCTTTATTGAGACTTTGGCAATTCCGGCGGAGTTAGTCCTCAAAGCACTCCGCACCCTAGCAACACCATTGATTTTAATGGCGGTGCTACATACTTTTATGACCACTGTTATCCCTGGTAGGTCGGGACGGCGTTTGGAGTACTACTGCTGACAAATACCACAGTTGCTATTCTTGTTGGGCTATTCGTAGCCAATGTATTGCGTCCCGGTACGTGGGGACGCTTGGCTGCACCAGCAACTTCAGAAATCGCGAAGCGAAATTTCGATCCTTGGGGACTGTTTAAAGATGCTGTCCCGCCTGCTATCCTCAGCCCTCTAGTTGATAATAATGTTATTCAACTGATCGTTCTTGCCCTGACTTTTGGTATAGTGTTACGTGCTATCAAATCAGAACAAATTGCTGCAAATAAGAGAGGGTTTCAGGCAATTTGAGGATGCGATCGCAATTTTATTTGAAGCTATCATCCGAGTTCTTCACTGGGTCATTGCCACAGTACCGCTAGCTGTCTTTGGTATTGTATCAAAAACTGTTGCCGAAAAAGGTTTTGAGCCATTTAAATCTTTAGGAGCATTTGTGATAGCAGTACTGGTAGCGCTGATATTGCAAGCTTGTTATTACCTGTTGCGAGTTCGATTTGGTTCTTGGGTAAACCCGCTTAACTTTCTTCGTGGCGGTACGGATGCTTTTTTAACTGCCTTTTCAACAGACTCCTCGGTAGCGACAATGCCCATTACCTTCGAGGTTTTGCAGCAAAAAATAGGTGTGAGAGAATCTTCCGCTTCTTTAGGAGCATTAGTTGGTTCAAATTTCAATAATGATGGCACTGCTCTTTATGAAGCCATGTCTGCATTATTTATCTCGCAAGTTCTGGGTCAAAATTTAAGCTTAGTGCAACAACTTATAGTTATTCTAACATCAATTTTTGCATCAGTAGGTGCAGCTGGTATTCCAGAGGCGGGATTAGTAACAATGACATTGGTTTTCACTTCTGTTGGCTTGCCTACACAGTATATTGCTTTGTTAGTTACAGTTGATTGGTTCCTAGATCGATGCCGCACTGTTATCAATGTTATGGAGGATATGACTGTCAGTGCTTTAATTGATGGAAAAAAACCGCAATCAGTAACCAAGACTGATTAAGTTTTTTAACAAAACACCGATAAATGTTGAGGAGTAAAAACTTTTGGGAATGCTTTTAGATAGAGAACTGCAAAAACACTATAGTTAACAGCTCGCAATGACGGTTAAACCTTCGTCCCCAAAATCCTCCTGGTTTCCAAAAGAGAAAACTTCTCAACTTGACAAATACTTTATTGGCAAGCTGTGTACTTTAATAGTGTTGGGATTTTTAGGTAACTATTGCAATGTCCCTCTATTTTTTTCTGTAAGTTTTACCTTTGGTAGCATTGCAACGCTTTTTATTGCCTATATCTATGGAACCTTTTGGGGAGTCATCGCAACATTTATTGCTGCAGTCTACACTGTTTGGCTTTGGGGACATCCTTATGCATTGATATCATTCTTGCTGGAAGTTGTATTTGTGAGATGGTGGATTAACAAGCGGCAACAAAGTCTTGTGTTGGCAGATATCATTTACTGGTCTTTAATTGGTATGCCACTAGGATGGATTGCCTTTTACCATATCATGAAGATCCCGATGTATCCATCTCTAATGGTTGTTTTTAAGCAATCAGTGAACGGTATCTTTAATGCTCTGATTGCCGATTTACTCATTGCTTACACACCTATTGTAAAGTTAGTTTCTGTCGATCGCATCCCAAAGTTCTCGTTTCGACAAACATTGTCAATCGTGCTAGTTGCGTTTGTATTTTTTCCATCGTTGACTCTCATAGTGTTCAACAATCAACAAGCCTTTACCAAAATTCAAACCAATACTCCTAGTATTCTTAAAGCTGTTTCAGCAAATGTAGCAACAGGAATACAACGTTGGCAACAACAAGACTATTTGATATTGGAGCAATTAGCAAAACTAGCGATACAATCTAATTTTTCTCCATCAACAGCATTACAGCAAGGGACACAACTGCTACAAAAAAGCTTGTTACATAGCCGCCGAGTTGCGATTTCAGATTTCTCTGGAGACACAATTGCTGCTTTTCCCGACCCTCAGTTTAAACCGTCAACTTATCATACCGAGACAAAACTTTCTGACCAACCAAGTCTACTCCATCTATTTGAAAAAACAAAATTACCTGCTACAGTTATCGAGCAAGTACCGATTGTTGTTGGAAATCGCGTGCGGGGACACGTCAGCAACGAAATTAGCTTAGATGCAATCGGTCAGTTATTGCAACTCAGTAAAACTCCATTGGATATCAAAATCACGTTGTTAGATAATCAAAAGCGAGTTGTCAGCACAACTCGTTCCGATTTATCAACTAATAGCGTGTTTGACCATTTAGAAAACAAGCTATCCCGGAAGATAATGGAGCAAATGTACCAGTGGCTGCCACCTGGTAATATGCCAGCTGTTGAACGTCAGAGACGCTCGTTTTATGTTTATACAGTACCAATTGGTAACTATTTATCTTGGCAATTGGTTGCTGAAGTTCCAGTCGCTTTACAGCTTGAAGGTCTTCAAATCCTTTTTATTCAAGGATTTGGAGTAATTTGGTTAATTGCGATCGCAGCTCTTATTCTTGCTACTCTAATCAGCCAGAAAATTGTACAACCAATCGTACAATTAGCCACTGTGACTACAAATTTTCCCAACAAATTATTTGAGCGTTCCCGTATTACTTTTCCTAAAAGTCAGGTCTTGGAACTCAGGATGTTAATAGATAATTCTAAGGAGATGGCTCAGATCTTAAAGCAACAGTTTCAAGATATTAAAACAGCTAATGAAACCTTAGAACAAAAAATTATCGAACGAACTCAAGAACTTTCTGTCAAGAACCAAGAACTTGTCAATGAAATTGCCGAACGACATAGAGTTGCTGAAGCTTTGATGCAATCCAAAGAACAGCTTCGTCAGCAAGCAGCAACTTTAGAAAAAGCATTCAAAGATTTGCAACAAACCCAAACTCACCTCATACAAACAGAAAAAATGTCTAGTTTAGGGCAATTGGTGGCGGGTGTGGCTCACGAAATCAATAATCCCGTCAATTTTATTCATGCCAATTTACTACACGCCCAAGAATATACTGAAGATATCTTGAAGTTACTGAATCTTTATCAGCAATATTATCCCAATCCTAGCTATGAAATCGAAGCAGAACTGGACAATATAGATTTAGAGTTCCTTCAGGAAGATTTGCCCAAGCTATTAAATTCTATGCAGACAGGAACTAACAGAATTCGGGATATAGTGCGATCGCTACGTATTTTCTCCCGCCTTGATGAAGCCGAGATGAAAGAAGTCGATATCCATGATGGAATTGAAAGCGCCCTCATGATTCTAGACTATCGGTTGAAACCTAGAGCAGATCGTCCTGAAATAACAGTCATTAAAGAATATGGTGTTTTCCCCCTTGTTGAATGTTATCCCGGTCAACTCAATCAGGTATTTATGAATATAATTATCAATGCAATTGATGCTCTTGAAGAGTCATTTATCAAGAGTCATTCATCATTAGAAGACAACCAAGAACAAAAGACAAAACCAACTATCCACATTCAGACAACTGTTATCGACAACAATTATATTAAAATTTCTATAAAAGACAACGGAATTGGAATTCCCGGACATATTAGATGTCTGTTATTCGATCCATTTTTCACAACAAAACCTGTTGGTAAAGGGACTGGTATGGGTTTGTCCATTAGCCATCAAATTATTACCGAAAAACATGGCGGAAGGCTCGTTTGTCATTCAGAACTAGGATGTGGGGCTGAATTCACCATCGAAATTCCTACACGTCAACAATAATCACTTGACCAGTGACCAGTGACCCTCCGGGTTCGCCAGTTCCCTACGGCGGGAGACCCGCCTGCAGGACTGGACTCACCAGTGACCAGTGACCAATGATAACTGGTATTCCTTAATGGGCATACTAACTGTGAGTCTGTTAGAGATGGTATTTTATAGAGAAGGCGATCGCAATGAAAGTATTATTTGATGTAGGAACAACGCTTCCAGGCTACTGCTTGGTCGAACAGCTTTATTTTAGTACCAAAACTCTAGTTTACCGCGCCCTCCGAGAAGCAGACGGACAATCTGTCATTATTAAATTGTTGAAGCGGGAGTACCCAACAGTCAATGAACTGTTGCAATTCCGCAACCAGTATAACATTGCCAAAACTCTCTCTTTACCGGGAGTCGTCACCCCATACTGTCTCGAACCACTCGGTCGCGGCTATGCTTTAGTTATGGAAGACTTTGGTGGTGTCTCCTTAACAGAGTATACTCAAGGGCATCCATTAGAATTGGAAGAATTTTTGGTTATTGCGCTTCAACTTGCTGAAATTCTTCACGGACTCTATCAACATCGAGTCATTCACAAAGACCTCAAACCTGCCAACATTCTTATTCATCCCCAAACAAAACAAATCAAGCTGATTGACTTTAGTATTGCCTCCGTCCTCATACACGAAACACAAACTCTGCAAAATCCCAACGGAATAGAAGGAACTCTCGCTTATCTTTCACCAGAACAAACAGGTCAGATGAACCGAGGAATTGACTATCGTAGTGATTTTTACTCCTTGGGAGTTACATTTTTTGAATTACTCATCGGTCAGTTACCCTTTCAATCCAATGACCCAATGGAGTTAGTTTATTCTCATATTGCCAAGCAAGCACCTGTAATTCATAAGATCGATCCTGCTATTCCACTCGTTGTATCTGCAATTGTCAGTAAGTTGATGGCAAAAAATGCTGAAGACCGCTATCAGAGTGCTTCAGGATTACTTGCAGACTTACAAAAATGTTTAACAGAACTTAAAATGACCGGGCAAATATCCAGCTTTGAGGTTGGACAACTAGATACAATCGGTCAACTGAATATTCCTCAAAAACTTTATGGACGAGAACAGCAAGTCAAACAGTTGCTAGAAGCTTTTGTTCGCGTAGCGTGTCCAGAGAATGGTAGTTCCTCTTCACGAAGCGAACTTATGCTTGTCTCTGGTTACTCTGGTATTGGCAAATCGTCACTTGTCAATGAAGTCCACAAACCAATTGTTCGTCAAAGAGGCTACTTCATTTCAGGTAAATTCGATCAATTCAAGCGTAATATTCCCTACGCTTCTCTGATTCAAGCATTTCAATCTCTCATGCGGCAATTGCTGACAGAGGACACTTACAAACTCCAAAATTGGCAACAAAAACTTAGAACAGCCTTGGGTGAAAATGGACAAGTGATTGTAGACGTAATTCCAGAGGTAGAAGCAATTGTTGGCAAACAACCTCCTGTTGAAGAATTGAGGGGAACTGAGGCACAAAACAGATTCAATCGCATCTTTCAAAGCTTTATTGAGGTGTTTGCTCAACCAGAACATCCTCTGGTACTCTTTTTAGACGATTTGCAATGGGCTGATTCTGCATCTTTTAATCTCATCGAAGTACTAATGAGTCATTCCGAAAGCAAATATTTGCTGTTGATTGGAGCAGATCGAGATAACGAGGTTAGTTCAACTCATCCATTGATGAAGATGTTAAATGCACTTCAAAAAGTAAACGCTCCCATCAATAATATTGTTCTGTATCCATTGGAAATACACTACGTTCGTCAATTAGTTGCCGATACATTAAATGATGCAAACAGGATAAACTCTCTAGCAGAGTTATTATTTAATATTTCTCAAGGCAATCCCTTCTTTTTAACTCAACTGCTTAAATCATTATATTAAGAGCATTTATTAACCTTTGATTTCACTCAGGGTTGTTGGATGTGGGATCTCGAACGAATTCAAAACGTTGGAATTACTAACAAAAATGTGGTAGAGTTAGTAGCAGGAAATTTACAAAAATTACCAAATACTACACAAACAATACTTCAGCTAGCAGCTTGTATAGGCGATCGCTTTAACCTAGATATTTTAGCAACTGTTAGCAAGACGAGTCTCTTGGATACTGCTAAAGCGTTACAACCTTCTCTCCAAACAGGGTTTATTCTACCTCTTAACAATAACTATCGAGTTCCTCTTTTATTCTCCGTTCAAGAATTAGACGCTCTAGGTTTTGAAGTGAGTGTAGGGTATCGCTTCCTTCATGACCGAGTTCAGCAAGCAGCTTATTCTCTAATTCCAGAGACACAAAAACAAGCCACTCATCTTGAAATTGGGCAACTTCTACTTCAACTGGAGTCTTTACCCATCATCGTGTTGAAATCCTCAATTTTCTTTGCACTCAAGCTGCTATTTCCTTAGAAAATGCCCGTCTGTACCAACAAGCACAAAACGCTGTTGCTCACTTACAACAAACACAACTTCAATTGGTACAAAGCGAGAAAATGTCTGCTTTGGGGAATTTAGTTGCGGGGGTTGCTCATGAAATTAACAATCCCATAGGCTTTATTGCTGGTAATATTGACCCCGCTAAAGAATACGTAAAAGATTTATTTGGATTACTCGCTCTGTATCAGGAAAAGTTTCCTCATCCCGGACAGGATATTGAAGATGAAATAGAAGCTATAGATTTGGAGTATTTGCGTCAGGATTTACCAAAGTTAATTGAATCCATGAAGTTAGGGGTTGAACGCATTCGTAATATTAGTAACAGCTTGCGAACTTTCTCTCGATCTGACAAAGACTATAAGGTTCTATTTGACCTTCACGAAGGTATTGACAGTACGCTACTTATTCTCAAACATCGTCTGAAAGCCAATGATGACCGACCAGGAATTAATATTATTAAAGACTATGGCAATATTCCTCAAGTGGAATGCTTCCCAGGGCAACTCAACCAAGTGTTTATGAATTTGTTGGCAAATGCTATTGATGCTTTAGAAGAATATAATAGAGGACGTAGGTTTGAAAAAATTACAGCAAATCCTAACTGTATCACTATTCAAACTACTATGAAAGACGAACAATATATTATGATTCGGATAGCTGATAATGGTATTGGTATGACCGAACAGGTAAAACAGAGCGCTTTTGACTATCTATTCACAACCAAAGCCGTTGGACATGGAACGGGATTGGGGTTAGCAATTGTTAGCCAAATTATTGTTGAGCGTCATGGAGGAACGATAGAAGTCAATTCTGTTTTGGGACAAGGAGCAGAGTTTGCGATCGTACTTCCGATATCCAGTCAGTAGTGAATTTTGGATTGAGGAGGATAGTTATTAGAGGATGTTTGAAAATTGGTTGGCTGTCACTTTAATCACATTATTACCCCCCTTAATCCCCCCTTGTAAAGGGGGGAAACAAGAAAAATCTAGTTCCCTTTGCAAGGGGGGGAAACAAGAAAAATCTAGTTCCCTCCCCAATGCATCGGGGAGGGTTAGGGTGGGTTAAAAAATATTTGATACATCGATCGCGACTTTTCAAACATCCTCTTAGTCATTTGTCATTGGTAAGGATTTATAGTTTGGTTTATTTTCGCCTAGTTACTTAAATAGGTTATGGATATTAGCAATAAGTTTATGCATACAACAACCCAGGAAACCGATACAGAAATTGCTTTGCGTCAGAGCCAACAGCGATTGCAAGAAGCTCAAAGAATTGCTCACATTGGTAATTGGGAAATTGATGTTGCAACCCAAGTGACGATTTGGTCAGAAGAAGTCTTCCGTATCTTTGGATTGGAACCTAAAACAGAAGCACCACCTCCCCACGAATATAAACAGCAAATTCACCCAGATGATTTACTTGTTTGGCAAGAAAAACTAGAAAAAGCGATTGCTCAACCCATTACTTTTAATTTTGACCTACGTATTTACCGTCCCGATGATTCTTTGCGTTATCTCAACGTCATAGGAGAATCCCAAGCAGATGAATTCGGACGAGTCGTCACACTTGTAGGTACTGTAATGGATATTAGCGAACGCAAACAAGCTGAAATCGCATTACAGCAAGTTTTACACCAAGCTGAGTACCAATCCTGCTTGCTACAAGCCGTGCTGAATTCAACTACAGACTGGATTTTTGCCAAAGATACAAACTTCCGCTACATCCTAGTCAGTCGGAGTTATGCCACCACAATTGGTAAAACAGTGGAAGAGATTATTGGCAAAGACGATTTGGAGTTAGGTTTTTCTGAAGAACTTGTTTTTGGAAATCCTGCAAAAGGTATTCGAGGATTCCGCACCGACGATCGCATGGCACTTGCTGGTAACCCTGTATGTAACTCCTTCGATCCCGCAACAATTGCAGATGGTTCGCTACGCATCTTCGATGTTCGTAAAAATCCTTTGTACAACTTAGATGGAAAAGTGTTTGGCGTACTTGGATTGAGTCGTGACTTAACCGAGAGATATCATGCAGAAGAAGCCATGCGTCGTTCCGAAGCACAACTCAAAGAGAAAGCCGAAGAATTGACACGCACATTACAAGAACTTCAGCAAACACAAACGCAGATGATCCACGGCGAAAAGATGTCTAGCTTGGGACAACTAGTAGCCGGAGTTGCTCACGAAATTAATAATCCTGTGAACTTTATTCATGGCAATCTCACTCACGCGAACCTATATACTCAAGAAATTTTGGCATTGCTAGCTCTGTATCAGAAATATTTCCCAGAGCCAAATTTAGAGATTCAGAAACAAGCAGAAGCGATGGATCTAGAATTTATACAACAAGATTTACTTAAACTTTTATCCTCAATGCGCGTTGGTACGGAACGCATCCGAACAATAGTGGCATCTCTTCGGGTGTTTTCCCGTATGGATGAATCCGACATGAAAGAGGTTAATATCCATGACGGTATTGATAGTACGTTAATGATTTTACAACACAAGCTTAAAAGCAAAAGTTCTTCTCCTCAAATTCAAGTTATCAAAGAATATGGCGATTTACCATTAGTAGAGTGCTATCCCGGTCAATTAAATCAGGTATTTATGAATATTTTGAGTAATGCGATCGATGCTTTAGAAGAGTCATTAAGCATTGGTCATTGGTCATTAGTAGAGGATAAAGAACAAAAGAGAATTCCTACAATTTCCATTCGTACTAAAGTTATGAATAACCAAACTTTTATTTATATTGCTGATAACGGATTAGGTATGAGTGAAAATACTCGTCAGCGAATTTTCGATCCCTTCTTCACAACCAAGCCTGTGGGTAAAGGAACTGGAATGGGCTTATCCATCAGCTACCAAATTGTGACAGAAAAACATGGTGGCTCGCTTTACTGTATGTCAAAACTCAATTTAGGAACAGAGTTTGTCGTTCAAATTCCTTTAAAACAGAATTAATACCATTTTGAATTTTAGATTTTGGATTTTAGATTTAATGGGTAAATAGAATTTGCTACTATACAAACAAAGTCCACCTATGTGGACTTGTATAAGTATATGTAGATGAATTAAGTAGCTAGGTGGAAATAAACCGAACTACATTACAAAATGTCAATCTGCTTGAAATTCTTACTAATGACGAATAACAAATGACTAATGACGATCCTCACTAGTTAACTTTAATTGTGCTGACTTACTTATCTAATTTAAGTCTGTTGCGGACCTTTGGCATCACACTCTTTAGCAAAACACCTTTCCAAAAGCTCAACTCTGTAGTGACGGGCAAAGCGCCGGGGATCTAACACCAGTTTAACGTTGGGATTCATGACAGGTTGATTGAGATACTGCCACAAGGGAAATTTAAGATTGTTAGCGTCTGAAGTCATATATACAAAGAAAATATCACAACACAATAGCAGGCTCAGTATTGAACATCTGGTAAAAAATATGCTTATTACCGTTCCTTAGTTAAACCTTACAAAATATACATACGATTGTCTTGCGGACAAACGCGGAAAAATTTAGAGATTACTCCTGTAGGTCGTGCAAAAATTCCGTTAAATCCACTATTGCCAAAACTAGTTTTGATGAACAGGAAAATAGTGAGTAGGGGGTGGGGAGTAGGGAATAGGAATTTTTACGGTCACTGGTCAGGTGATGACTGCTCGCTGCTCACTTTTATTTTAATGCCAAGCGTATATCATGTCACTGCAAATAAATGGCGAGAACAGTTAGTAGTGAGTAGTAACTAGTAATCACCTGACCAGTGACTAGTGACCAGTGACCAGTGACCAGTGACCAGTGACCACTAACAATTAACTACTAACAACTAACCACTAACCATCACTTATTAAGGAACAAAAAATGAAGATTGCCTTCATGACAACTGACAGAGTTAATGTCAACGCTCATTTTGGTTCGGCACAAGAGGTTGATGTTTATGAAGTCTCAGAAACTGGATACAAGTTTGTCGAAACGCTTCTCTTTGAAAAGCCATCTAAAAAAGCTGAAAAAAATACTGAAACCAGTGAAGGTGATTGCAAACATGGTAAACCTGATTGCAAGAAAGGTCAAGGTGGTTCCAAAGAAGCTGAAGGTAGCTCGAAAAAAGAGAAAGATGGCGAAAGTGATGATAAAATAGCACGCAAACTAGAAGTGTTAGCTGATTGTACTATTGTTTATGTCGCCTCAATTGGTGGTACGGCTGCTGCTAAGTTGATTAAAAACGGTATGATGCCAGTTAAACCGCGATCGGATGAAGAAAATATTACTTATATTTTGAATCGTTTAGTGGAGTCTCTTAAAGGAAATCCTCCTCCTTGGTTGCGTAAAGCTTTACAAAATACAGTAACCAGTAATCAGTGACCAGTGACCAATTAATCTCCTACTTTATGTAAAGGGATTTATTGAGTTACTTGTTTATTTTTACACTTTCTTCAATTATGCTTGTATCTTCATTGGTGTCTCTTGGTCTAGCAATTATTTTTCTGTTTGTCAGTTCAAAAATTATACACCAAATCTTGCAGTTACTAACTCTCTTGATAGCTATCTTTTGGTTGTGTTCGAGCTGGTTTTTTTCAATTGTTCCCAGTGAAATTTTAATTGCGATCGCTTTTCTCCTCATTACGCACAAAATACATACTTTTGAACGAGAGTAAGGTTACTGTGTACACATAAGTGAGATTTACCCCCCCTTAGTCCCCCCTTATAAAGGGGGGGAAACAAGAAATTAATTCCCTCCCCTTAACAAGGTCTGGGTTAGGGTGGGGTAAAGTTGAACCAAAACTTCCGTCTGTTAGCTATTTCAGACTTATGTGTACGCTGTAAGGTTCCACCTGGGAGTGCAGTAACGGCAATTTTATTTTTACCAACTTTGTTTAGCTTTAGAAATACGGAAAAATATTGTATAAAAACATTTATTGTAGGGAATTTTGTATTGAAAACTACATAAATACCAGCAATGTACCAATAATATTGGCAATCTTAGGATATTATCTTGGTATGTCTTACCAACCATAGTTTCCTAGCAGTGAATCTCTGTTACATCAGTTTTATATGAAAAGAAGACAACTTTTCGGCTTCCTCGGCATAGCTATTGCTAGCCTGTTCTTAGCAACTGGCTTGCGATTGTTCGATGCATCTCCTGTCAGAGCACAATCTAATGACCAACTTCTTGTTTCTGCTGCAGCTAGCCTGAAAGATGTCATGGGGGAAATCAACACTCTCTACCAAAAGAGTCAACCGAAGGTCAAAATTAGCTATAACTTCGGTGCTTCTGGTGCTTTGCAGCAACAGATAGAGCAAGGCGCACCTGCAGATATTTTTATCTCGGCTGCACAAAAACAAATGGACGCTTTGGAGCAAAAAGGGTTATTGCTTGCTGGAACTCGCGCTAACTTAGCAAACAATAGTTTAGTTTTAGTTGTCCCTGACAAGTCTACTAAGGTTACCAATTTTAATGCTTTGACTGACACAAAGGTTCAAAAAATCGCGATTGGCGAACCTAGAAGCGTTCCGGCTGGGCAGTATGGGGAGCAAGTTCTGCAAAAATTGGGCGTTTTTGATAAAGTCAAACCCAAGCTAGTCTACGCAAACAACGTGCGTCAAGTTTTAGCGTCTGTAGAAAGTGGTAATGCTGATGCAGGTTTGGTTTACGCCACTGATGCCAAAATCTCTAAAAATGTGAAGGTTGTTGCCACAGCTGCCGAGAATAGCCATTCTCCTATTGTTTACCCCATGGCAGTCCTCAAGAGCAGTAAGAATCCCAAGGCTGCTGGAGATTTTGTGAAATTCTTATCGAGTCAACCTGCTAAGGGAGCCTTGAAAAAGTACGGGTTTATCGTACCTTAGTGAAATTGTTTTTACCCCACCCTAGCCCTCCCCGATGGATTGGGGAGGGAACTAAATTTTTAACTACGAACGCTTATGATGCCTTACGACCTCTCTCCTTTGTGGATATCCCTTAAAACTTCCTTACTGGCAACATTTATTACCTTTTTTCTTGGTATCGCTGCTGCCTATTGGATGCTGGGATATCGAGGGAAAGGGAAGTCTTTAATTGAGGGTATTTTTGTTTCTCCTCTAATTTTACCTCCGACGGTTGTTGGCTTTTTGCTACTCTTGTTGTTTGGTAAAAATGGCCCGTTGGGAAAACTCATGGAGCCTTTGAACTTTAGCGTGGTTTTCACTTGGTATGGTGCGGCGATCGCTGCAACAGTAGTTTCTTTTCCGTTGATGTATAAAACAGCATTGGGAGCTTTTGAGCAAATCGACAGCAATCTTTTGCGAGTGGCTCGAACTCTTGGTGTTAAGGACTCCACTATATTTTGGCGGATCGGTTTACCTCTAGCACTACCAGGAGTTTTAGCTGCAACAACTTTGGCTTTCGCTCGTGCTTTGGGTGAATTCGGTGCAACCTTGATGTTAGCAGGGAATATTCCAGGGCAAACTCAGACTATCCCAATGGCAATTTATTTTGCGGTTGAAGGTGGAGCCATAAATGAAGCTTGGTTTTGGTCAATTGCCATCATAGTGATTTCCTTATCTGGAATTATTGCAACTAACTTTTGGCAGGAAAACCAGGGAAAGAGAAGGGGATTGGGAGTAGCAAGTAGGGGACAAAGGGACAAGGCAAGAAAGTCCTCTTCAATCTCTATTCCAGATCCCCCAACCTCTGGCTTATTTGTAGATATTGAAAAGCGTCTCCCTGGCTTTAACTTGAAAGTCTGTTTTAGTGCTGATAAACAACCATTAGGATTGTTGGGAGGATCTGGGGCTGGTAAAAGCATGATTCTACGGTGTATTGCTGGAATAGAATCTCCAACATCGGGACGCATTATTCTGAATGGGCGGGTGTTATATGATTCTCAACAGGGCATCGATCTGCCACCACGCGATCGCAAAGTTGGTTTTGTCGTGCAAAATTACGCTCTCTTCCCCCACATGACAGTAGCGCAAAATATTGCCTTTGGCTTACCAAAAGGATTGTCTGCAACAGCAATTCGACAACAAGTTGAAGCCCAATTGATAACCGTGCATTTGGAAGGAATGGGCGATCGCTATCCGCATCAACTTTCAGGCGGACAACAGCAAAGAGTCGCCCTAGCACGAGCCTTAGCCAGTTATCCAGAAGCACTATTACTAGATGAGCCATTTTCTGCACTAGATACTCACTTGCGAAGTCAACTCGAACAGCAAATGGTGGAGACATTAACATCTTACGAAGGAACAACTCTATTTGTTACTCATAATATGGAGGAGGCTTATCGAGTATGTCCCAATTTACTAGTTTTAGATAAAGGACAAGTTGCTCATTCCGGAACGAGATACGATATTTTCGAGCACCCCGCCACAACTAGCGTTGCTCAGTTGACAGGATGTAAAAACTTTTCTCGCGCTATTGCTTTAACATCGCATCAAGTCGAAGCAGTCGAGTGGGGTTGTACCCTGAACGTTGTTGAACCCGTTCCAGAATTTTTATCTAGTGTTGGAATTCGCGCTCATCATCTCAGTCTCAGTAACGAGCCAACTCAAGAAAATACATTTCCCTGTTGGCTGACAAGAACGAGCGAAACTCCACACCGAATGACGCTGTTTCTTAAGTTGAACGGTGAACCTAAGAATCAGTCTGATTATCACTTGCAAGCAGAAGTGTTTAAAGAGAAATGGGCGGTTTTGAAAGAGCGATCGATGCCTTGGTACGTTCGTTTAGATCCCTTGCGACTTATCTTGATGGAATGAGGGACTTGAAAAAGTTATGGAACCGCAGCCTGTAGCAGCCCGTAGCAGATAAATCTGCACTTTATGTGGGTTAGAACTACAATCTACAACAGTATATCACCTCAAGTTGAGTAAGCTATCTTTATATATGTATGTTATGCATTCATAGGTAAGGGATCTTGTTTGACTCTTATGGCGAAAGATAGATTTCATCATGTTGTCAGAACTGCCTTAGAAAAAGAGATCTGGAAAATTACGGCTGACCCTTATGAAATCAACGTGGATGATGTAGATTTTGAAATTAATTTAGCAGCAGAGCAACTCTTAGCAGCAGAACGAGAGGGACGAAAAATTGCAGTAAAGGTTAAAAGTTTTATTAGCACATCTAATGTTTCAGAATTTCATACCACGTTGGGACAGTTTCTCAATTACCGTGATGCTCTAGCAACAATTGCAAGCGATCGCCAACTGTATCTAGCAGTTCGCCTACCAAAATGTATCATTAAGACTTACGCATAGCTCCCAAAAAGAGGGGAAATCTTCAAAGTCCCCCTTTTTAAGGGGGATTTAGGGGGATCTTAATACAACGGTGTGCTTTACAAACATCCTCTGAGTTGCTGAAAAATAAAGGTTTTACTACAATAAATATTCAAGCGGAGGAATAAAGCTTGAAACTGATATTAGTAGCGCCCGATTCATTATTAGCAGCAGCATTTCAAGAACATTTCTATTATTTCCCTAATGTTGAAATAGTTAATGACTACTTTGAGTGGTTATCTGATTTTGACTGTTTAGTTAGTCCTGCCAACTCCTTTGGTATGATGGATGGTGGGATAGATGCTGCCATTATCAATTTTTTTGGTAGTTCTTTGATGGAAAGAGTCCAGCAACGCATACTGACAGATTATCTGGGCGAACAGCCAGTGGGAAC
This sequence comes from Scytonema hankhaensis NUACC26, assembly GCF_045865695.1. Lineage (NCBI taxonomy): Bacteria > Bacillati > Cyanobacteriota > Cyanophyceae > Nostocales > Scytonemataceae > Scytonema > Scytonema hankhaensis. The sequence continues at coordinate 18,290 of NZ_BAACAP010000187.1, read as the reverse complement.
GTCAATGATTGTAGAAACTGGTCATCCATTGCACCCGTTTCTCGCTCATACACCTACAATGCGAGTTCCTATGTCTATTGTTGGGACTGATATTCCTTATGTTGCTATGTGGGCTATGCTTTTGTCTGTTCGACGCCACAACCAACACGCTAAGGACAAGATTAATAGTATTGCTTGTCCTGGTTTAGGTACGGGAATCGGTAGAGTACCATATCGTGAGGCGGCTCGACAGATGGCATTAGCGTATGACCATTTTCTTTACCCACCCAAGCATCTTAACTGCTTTGTTGCTGCTTCTAGGCAACTTTTGATATGGGAAGGCAAATATTAATAGGACTCGGTTTTTCTGTAAGCGAAATTTTTAGATATGTAAAGACGCGCAATGGCGTGTCTCTACACTTTTTTATGGCATAATAATGAAAAATACTACCAGAGATTGACTTATTTTGACTCCTTTTAAATTGAGGATTAAGAAATAGAATAACGTTCTATCTCCCCTTCCGCACCCCCTACTGTCACAATCGGTTTTTTCGGATTTTTACTAACTATAAAAGCTGTACTTTATACAAACCTGGTGAAAATTGCGATGGCGCTCGCCAACCCCAAATCCTCAAACGTTCAAAATTCGTAGTGTGATACTTTAGGGTGCGGAAGGTAGGTTCTATAGTAATCCTATTTCAAGTTTAAAAATTATTAACCGCAAAGACGCAAAGAGCACGAAAAAAAGAGAGAAGAGAGAAGTTTACAAATGATTTAATATTTCTATATCTATGTTTGTAAAATGTGGCAAATTAGGTATTAAAATTTAAATCATAGCTGTATTTTCTGAGCCGTGTTAGCAATCAAATCTTGTTTTTCAACTTTTCCAGTACTAGTGTCTTTAACTTCCACGTACATTGTTCCATCAGATTGAATATCAAGGACAACCTCGAATTTTAGAATTCCCTTTGGTGCAGGTGAAAGTATGTTCATTTTTACGAAGCCTAAAACCACACAATCACTGGCTTTGGTTGCTTCCTTTGGTCCTTGAAGAACTTCTACAAGAATGGACTGTTGGTTGTCTTCTGTTGTTGTGACAGGATATAATTTACTTGTATAAGGTAAAGTTTTGTTTGCTTCAACCAAAACTTTAAAAGTGTCATCGTCAAGGCGGATACCTAAACGTAAGGCAATGACATTAATGAGTGTATTTGCCTGAAACTTCTCTTGTCCCAGACTTAAAATATGGGCATACTCGCCAGCACCTAAAGCAACAGCTAGTTGTGGGCGATCGCTCACATGGGGTTTCCGTCCTGTCAGTTCTTCTATCTGGCGCTGAAGGGAGGGCATAAGTGTTTGCCAACCGACTAAAATCACTTCATCAATATCTTTCCATGTGAATCCTGCTACCCCTTCTACCACTCGTTTTGTAATGTCTAGCGTCCGTTATACGATCTTAGCAGCGCATTTTTCTAGTTGTTCGCGAGACAATTCAATTTGAGCATCAAAGGGAGTAGAAGAAGGATGTCCTATATCGAGTGATGGTAGATCGATAACAACAGTATCTTTTGCAGACAATTGGATTTTTGCCTCTTCAGCTTTTTGACGTAATATATTGCGAGTCACTCGGTCGTTAGGACTGATAGGAGTGCCATAACGTCTCTCAATTTCTTCAACTAACCAAGAGGCAATACTGCGATCTATATCATCTCCACCCAACCGTGTATCACCATCTACAGCAAGAGTATAAAATGCGTATCCATCCTCATCTCGCTCGAATTCTAGTAGGGAAATATCAAATGTTCCGCCACCGAGGTCATAAACTAAGATACGACATTTTCCATATTTTTCTAGTACGGTTGTGCGATAGGATAAAGCTGCTGCTGTTGGTTCATTCAAAATGTCAACAACTTCTAACCCTGCTTGTCGTCCAGCTAGTTTGGTTGCTTCTCTTTGAAGTACGTTAAAATAAGCTGGAACTGTAATAACAGCATACTTAATTTCATCAATGGGGATACCCAGTTGGGATGCAGCATCTTGTCGTAATTTAAACAGCACTTTAGCAGAAATGTCTGGAGCGTTGACTTGGTGAGGAACACCGTTGCGATCGCCAAAATCGACAACAACATCATTTAATTTGTCTTGACCTGTTCCTGGAATTAATTTATAGGTAAGGTTGGAGCGATCGCCAGAAACATTAGCGTCATTAAATGCACGTCCGATGTAGCGCTTGATAGAATAAACCACATCAGTTGGATGTTGTTTGCTCAGTTCAACGGCTTCACGTCCCACAATATACGTGTTATCAGAACGGTTCCATCCCACAACCGATGGAATCAAAGTGTAATCGGTTAGAATTTGTACCTGCTGTTGTTCCGCAATCCATGCTGAGATACCAGAATTAGTTGTACCCAAGTCAATTCCAACAATAAATTTGTCTTTCAAGTTATCTTGTTGACTATTCATATCATTAACCTTTTTAATTTAAAGTGATACAGCTGATACCAGCTTGAGTAACAATCCATAAAACATGAGTGCTTTCAACTAACGCAGTGACTCGCCGACTTGCTAATCCAGAGTTGATGCAGGTGTAATGCTCGCGAATGTTACGGGAAAAAGGATCGTAGCAAACAACGCCATCTTCACAGGCTAGCCAAATAGCTTTGAAATGTATAGAAGGAGCCACTACCCAAACTAGAGGGAAATTGCTTGGCAGTTTTAAGTTGTGCTGAACCCATTGACTATTTTTGAGAGTCCAAAGACCATTTGCAGTAGCAACACACAGGGTATTTTCAATAACAGCGAGATCGCAGACGGCTGCTTCCAAAGGACCTGGTTGATCTCCTACCAATTGCCACTTTCCGTTCATTAAACGATACAATCCTTGAGATGTTCCTATCCACCAGACCCCATCATATTGCAACATACACAGACTACCTGAAGGAGAACTTGGAACTACCTCTTCTGTCTTGACTGTCGTTAATCGCCATAATGCACGTTCTGTGAGAACGTAAGGATGACCATCCTGACCCATTGCCAACAATAACGGCAAACTGAGTGGTTGTGGGACTGGATTATAATCTGCTCGTGAGCCATCCAACAGTCGCTTGTCCATTCCATTAGGCCAACTTAATATCCAAAATGTGTTACTTGTGGAATTTAGGGCAAGCGCACGAATATCCTCATTGTTGTTGGAGAAAAACTGCCATTTTTTATTAGTTGATTGATAGGTAAACAACCCACCGACTGTACCTACCCATACCTGTTCGCTGTTTGGTTTGGAGATGACACAACGACCAAAGTTATATAAAATATCGTCTGGATCGGAAGTTAACAGGTCTAAATACCAAGAGCTATGACTGGGATTTATGACTTGTACTCCCGCTAGCAATTGGTCTGTTCCTACCCAAAGATAAGAATCACTCGTGCTAGCTGCGATTGCTCGAATTGTCACAGGCTGTTCTGACACCGGGACTTGCAGGCAGACATTTTCCTGTATTTGGAAAAGTCCATCAGATGTCAGTATCCAAATACGCTTCTCACTGACTGCTATTGCAAGTACTCGCCCACTGACTTTATCGTCCCAAAATTCTACTTTATTATTCTCAAGTAGACACAGACCTGTAGGCGTTCCAATCCAAATTCTTCCACTACGGTCTTTTGCAAGAGCAGTACAAGATTGAATTTCCTCTACTATTTGTTCGGGGGCTTGTTCGTGTGATGCTTGAAAAAGTCCCCAAGGATTACCTATGAGTAATTGCTTGTCATCAACGAGTAAAGCCAGGGTATCTGCAGTACTAACATCTGGCGTTGCTGACACGGGTTTGGGAGGCTGGCTCGGTTCGGGGATATAATACACCATTTCTTGCCCAGCAACCCAGATTCCCGGATAATTGCCTGCACCTGTAAGTGCGCGAACAGTCTCTGTTTGTAAATCAAAGTAAACTTGCCACCGTTGACCGTCAAAGTATGATAAGCCACCTTCGCTATGTCCTACCCATGGGCGTTCTTTTTCGTCCAAGCAAAGACATACAACTTCATTACCAGCCATACCATGTTCGCTACTATAACGCTGATAGGGCTGATTGTCTTTCCACTTCCAAGCAATGACTCCCCCAGTTGTGGCTATCCAAAGACAAGATGATTTAATTGCCATTGCGATCGCTCGCACTGATTTTTGAGAAACAAAGTTAGTCCATCCGGGGTATACTGCTTCTGGCTTGACTCCTTCAGAGGTTCCCGTAAAACGTGCAATACGCTGTTCTTCAAAGCGAGTAATTTTATTCATAGCACCTCTCCCCCTTGAGTGCGGGCTGCTTTGATTTGGGCTATCTTGACTTCCAATTCAAGAATTTCTTGCTTTAATTTAGCGATCGCATCTTGTTTTGCTTGTTTGGTTTCAGCAATAAAAGTTTGCCACTCCTGTAAGTGTTCGGGTGATTTCTCCCGATTGCGCCACAGTTCCCAAATTCCCAAATAGTCACGGTAACGAAATTTTTGTAGATCGACTTCACCGGATAGGTAGCTGCAATACTCCTGTAACTCTTTAGCCCATTCCTTCAGCATATCCAGTTTAGATGGATCGCCAGCACTAGTGCGAGCATAATTCTCAAAAATACTCCAATCTAATAAAGCTAGAGCTTCACCTAAGGGGCGATCGACATCATCAGCGATACGATTTATCTGACCCAAAACGCTAGCATCAAGCTTAAACCTGTAAAATCGATTGACTAGCTTTTTTAGCTTGTCCCTAGCTTCAGTCCCTGGCTTTTTTTGACTCGATTTATCTTTGGGCTTTGGGGTGATTATTACAGGTTGTTGCAACTTTGATTGGTCGCTCTTATCCAGCTTTAGTGGTTGGATGGGTTTATGTTTCAGTCTGGAAGTGTTTAGAATACGTACTTCTGCTTCCAATTTGCTTTTTTGTGCCGCGAGAGTGGCTAGTTGGGAATCTTCTTCAGCAATCGATTTGTTGTACTCGTCTCGTGCCTGCTCTATCGTTAAATAGGATTCTAACTCATGTGTGAGTGATTGTATTTTAACGTAGATTGGATGTATTTCATCTAACCATGCCCCATCTGCTAAAGTCACAGTTGTAAAACCTCATTACCTTCTTGAGAACTGACTATATACTCGGTATTTGTCCGCAACTGGTATGCCACTTCCACCATGCTCATTAAACAAGCATCCATACCAATTAAGCTGACCTTTTGCCCAGTTTTTTCCTCTGCTTCCTGAAAGGCTTGCTGAAGTTTGGCATTGTCGAGGAAATCCATTGATGAGTCGTCAAAAGCGATCGCTCGTGATTCCTCATCTTGGAGTTGCAGCACTTCCGTAACAGAGGACAGGAAAAAAGCACGAGACAAACGTCGATTATTGCGGGTTAACGAGCGGACTTCATTCTGAGTCGCTCGAAAATCCACTCCTCGTTCGCGAGCAAATTCATAGATATCATCTTCTTTCCAACCAGTACCGTGATTCCAAAGAATGACAGCATAGTTTTCCGCCGGATAATTCTCAATCCCCCAAACAATAAAATCTCGTAAAGATTGAGGATCTCCCGTATTTTGTTCTGGAATATTCTCAATTTGAGAACGAATAGAAGTAGTGCCTTTTAGCGGGGTAGAACGGTTTATATAGTTTTCTGTATAATTTACCTCAGGCTCTTCCTCACCTTTACGACGTGCATTCCGTGGTGGTTTTAGATTTTCTGTGTTTTCTTGTGTATTATTCTCGGTTTCAGAATCTTCTTGAACAGGACTGAGGTAAATTCGATAGGTATTTTCGCGGTCTTCTAAAGTATCAAACTGGACTAAAACTGTCACTTCGTCAGTGGAACCTACTCTCTCCATTTTTCTAATATCTTCCCACCCTTGACTTGCCATGGGAAACATCAACTGAGTCCCGTCCTTGAATACTTTACCGTTATCTCCTGCCATGTAAACCATTAAAGTCCAACGACGCTCTGTTTGAGTCATAATTCTTAACAAATGAACGACAAGCGAGGAGAGAGTTTCCCCTGATACTTACTAGGTGCAGGGATATTCAGCTTATGCGCTCTTGGGATAGAGATTTAGAGATGATTTATAAAGTAAACATTAAGACATCGTGGGTTGGATTGAGCAACGAAACCTAACAATAAGGGTTCAATGTTGGGTTTCGTTCCTCAACCCAACCTACGTAATATACGATGTTGGTGATTCTCAAAGACGGAAAGACGCACCAAATAGCTTTGCGTCTTTGCGCCTTTGCGTGAGATTTAAATAACATGAGTTTATAGTCTTCAAGGTCTGAAATTATGACTGACTCTCAACCTCCCCTTCCACAACCACAATTAATACCTAGTGGTATCACCAGCGAACAATACGAATATTACATTCCAGCAAAATTAGAATTTAGCAATGGATACTTGGGCAATTCCGAACAAGACCAGATAGGATTTCAGCTAGCTGTTCTAACCAATATGGGATTACTGAAAGCAATCTACACTGTAGAGGCGTTATTGTGGGTAGAAGCCTTAGAACTTTATCTAAGGAAAAAGTTAGAAATTGTCGATGCTGACCCAGATGTGTATGAGGTACTGCTCGAAAGATTAAATCGGGCTATGGAAGATTTAACTGTAGTAGTTCAGTATCTAGAAGATTAATTTTGAGTGTATTTTAGTACAATTGGGTGCATTTTACCTGAATAATTTAAGATTTCTAATATTTCTTGTTAATATCGAGTAGTCGATAAAACGTAGTAAATCGTAGGAATTACTCGTTTTTCATCGTTCACTTTCTTATACTCCTCTGTAGTCGTTATTAGTAGCAAGTGGTTTCTAGAACCAACCACATAGATAACGTAGTTCAGTAGGAATAACTAGGCAGTCTACCCTTGCCTAATGTGTTAATCGTGGTCGTTGCTTACCATTCAAGGATTAACACATACCTCTCAAATTACTTTGTCTGAGGCTTTCCGCAATACGAATATTGCGTTAGTTCTGTGACGTAATATTGCTTTTAATCCGATATTTCTCGCGGCGTTCAAACCTGAGTGAGCAGAATAGGAAGTATTGATGTTGACTACAAAATTAGCACCTTTTTGGTAAGAATTTTCTAGCTTACCCTCTTTAATTAAATTAATGGCTAAAAAGCCACTATAATTATCTAATCGTGCTAACTCCTGTCCCCAAGGATCTAATCGAGAAGTATCTCTGGGATTTACACGAGTCGTAAGAATTCCATAATCTTGGAATGCAATGCGACTAACCTCATTAAATACTTTCGACTTTAACCAGTACGCTCTTTTCTGATTTGAACGCTTGGAATACTTACCTTTACATGGTTTCAAGTTTTTCAGATGTTCAAAAGAAATAACGCTACAGTTCCAGTACATAGCAAATTCCACTATTTCTCTTGCTATGGCTCGTCCTGCTTCGTTCTCTCTATTAGAGATTTTCTCCCATCTCTGATTACAGAAACCTTTTTTCACTATTCCAGTTTTTCTCATTCGGATTGCTATGAGTCCTAAATCTCTCTTCCTAAGCTTTGTATGATTGGTTTGTTTTATGAAGTGACGTGTAACCTCAACAACCTCGTCATTAGCTGCGATTTCTAGAACAGATAGAATAGCAATATTATTCTCTAAATCTGTATCGACTCCAAGAATGCGAACCGAGTCGTTAGCTAATAATTTCTTACATCCTCCTGTGGCAGATACATATTTCTGTAACGTAAAAGTAATAAAAGCATTATCACCCTTAGTCACAATGCTTGATGATGCTTTATGCCAACCGTTTAAACCAGTGTCGTCATGCTGATAGTTAGGTGCTTGGTAGTGAAACTTAATCCATTTCCACTGACCTTTTACCAAAATTTTCAGCATGATTGAACTACCAGTATCTTTTTTCCACATACCAGCGTCATAGCTAGGAGAGAAATTAAAACGACGTGGTTGAACGGGCGGTTTATGATGTTTGTGTTTTTGAGGTCTAGCTAACCATCTTTGGTAATTGCTATTCCACGAACACCAAGCACCTATTGCTTTGCGGATAGCTGAACGCCTTAAGACTGCTGGAATATCAATTCTGAATTCATATTGACTTCCCTTAGAACTAAGAGCTTCGTAAGCGTACCAACCAGATAATTCACAATCATCTGATAATACGTGTTCTGGGAAAGTATTAACCAAGGCGAAATAAAAAGAAACGGCTTCATTATAACGAGCTTTAGTTGACGTTAAATCAAATCCTTGCCTTAGCAATTTACATCGCAATGATTTTTGGATTAGATTGAAACCTTTCTTTTTTTTCAGCATAAGTTAATCACCTCATACACATATTATCTTCACAGATTTACTCCGTGCATGTCAACTTCTTGGGTCATCTTTTTTTCAGAACGCCTGAGAAAATATAATTTGTTAGAAAAACAGTGCATTCTACTCTTAAAGGCGCTCCACGTGAAAAAAAGGTGGCAGCCTTATAAACAACTTGTACCATCTGTATTAGGGCTGGAATGGAGCCAGAAAAAATGGGGAAACCTTCTTGCGCTAACAATCTCTGCCATAGATAACAATCTTTTTATTAAGGTTTCCCCATTTTTTAAGAACTTGGACTCCCGGATGCTCCGACCAATAAAGGCTGCCACCTTTTTTTATGGGTCAAATGAAATAAAGTCATCCATAAGCTCAGTCAGGAGGCGTTTTGTAAGAATTATTTAACACAACGATGGAGCAATTATTTAAATTACAAAACCATTCGATCAAATCAAACCCAAAGCGATCGCTCGCGCTCTTTATGAGCGACGACAACACTATCTATCTCCCCCCTGGCAACTCGCAAATCAACTGGATAAATTTTTTTCGCTGAAAATTCAAACCAGAACTATTATCCGTAATGCATTCGCTTCTGTAGGTATTTACTCCCAAGATAATCCACTTGGGCTTTTAGATCGTCTTTTTGGAACGTAGTTGAAACACGCGCATAAAGAAAAGAACAGTTGTGGCGCTGCTAGTTTTTATTTTTTCAAGTGAAGTGACAGACGGGACGACGATGCCCACACTTGGGACTTCAGACATTCTATTTTTCCCTCATAAAGCCCAATCTACAAGAGTTCTAGGATGAAATCCATATCTTTTTTGTACATATTCGGAGTTAAAAACATAAAATCATAGCTAATACGCTTACATTAGCTATCTTACACAGATTTATTCCGTTTTATCAAGAAAAACTACGTTATACTGCTTTTAGATTACATGACAAGGACTGACAATTTAATGCCCAGAACAAGGCAAATGTTTTTATGCGCCAGGAAGATGCTATCCACCCGCGTCCGCGTCGCCAATTCAAACAAGAGTCAGAAGATTTTACTCGACCTCGCCCGCGTCCTCGGTCAGAACGACCGGATTTTAATGAGCCAGAACTGAAACCTGTCTCTGGGCAACACATTCGCCTCTTAGATGTTGAGAAACCCGAAGGGCGCGTAATTTGCGAGTGCTGGCACTGCAAAGAAGGGGTGTTGATTCAGCATCAACGAGAACCACAACAGGAAGAAATTAAGGTGACTTGTCCTCATTGTGGTAGGGTCGCAATTAAGTTACAGATCGCTAAAATTATGTCGGCGATCGCTATTCCATCACCTTGGAGTGACCACCTGACCACCTGACCACCTGACCACCTGACCAGTGAACGGAGGCTAGATATCTGCACTTTCTACTACGGATGAATTAGTAGGGTGGGCAATGCCCACCACATATAGATTTTGTACGGCATAGCCCTACCTACGTATATCTCAAAAATTAAATAGGATTCCTATAATATTTTACGCATTTCTACGGTATATTCCTAGAGAAGAAATGTGAGACCTTATATTTGAGTTAGTTTCAACATAAATTGGAATTATTTATCTTTTAAAAAAATTGTACATAGTTTAAAAATATATCAATTTATTAAGAATGATTAAAAAGTGAATCTTGAAAATAATATTATGGTGAAAAGTCAAGAAAATTATTCAGGTCATATCTTACTCGTTGATGATACGCCAGATAACTTACGCTTACTATCTAAAATTCTAGAAGAAAATGGATTTAAGGTTAGAAAAACTATTAGTGGAAAAATGGCACTTCAATCAGCACGGATAGAACCGCCAGAACTAATTCTACTAGATATTAATATGCCAGGTTTAAATGGCTATGAAGTTTGTCAGGAATTAAAATCTAACGAAGAAACAGCTAATATACCCATTATTTTTATTAGCGCATTAGACCAGACTGTGGATAAAGTTAAGGCATTTGAAAATGGAGGTACAGATTATATTACTAAACCTTTTCAAGAATTGGAAGTTTTGGCACGTGTTAGAAATCAATTGATTATCCATCATCAGCAGCAGCAATTATTTGCAAAAAATCAAGAATTGCAAGAAGAAATCCAAAAACGTCAACAGATAGCAGCACGATTGCAAAAGCTAAATAGTGTATTTGAAGACCAAGTTGTAGAACGGACATCTGAACTTCAACGCTCGCTAGAATTTGAGGAAAGTCTCAAACGCATCACCGATAAAGTTCGCGATCGCCTTGATGAAGAACAAATTTGGCAAACATCTGTTCGGGAATTAGCAGTTGGCTTACAACTGGAATTATGCTATTCTTCAATTGGCGATCGCGAATTAAAATCTTGTACTATTGGTCATGAATATGCCAGGGCTACTTCAACTCTTTTAAATAAGGATAGAATATTGGAATTAGTCCGGTTACCAGAAATCCATCAACAATTGCTTCAGGGGTTAAGCGTACAGTTTTGTTTGTGTCAACCTAGTTCAATCTTACAAGAACATTGTAAATACACGATTTTAGTCTGCCCTATTTTCGACGAGCGAAGTTTTTTAGGGAGTTTGTGGTTATTCAAGCCAGAGGACAAAAGTTTCGACCAACTTGAAGTTCGATTGGTTTTACAGGTGACAAATCAATGTGCAATTGCTATCCGTCAGGCTCGACTTTATCAAGCGGTACAGATACAGCTTGAAGAATTACAAAGGCTCAACCAACTCAAAGATGATTTTTTACGTACCATCTCTATTGAGTGACGATCTCCTATTGCTGATATCAAATCGTTGAGCCAAGTTTTAGCAACAGAAATTTGTAATAATGAAGCTCACAACAGCAAAGCGTCACAGTACTTAATAAATTTGCAGCAAGAGTGCGATCGCCAACTTTACTTTATTGAGAATTTGCTAGATTTACAATATTTAGAAGCCGGTATATGTCCTCTGGAACTGACAACACTCGATTTACACAATTGGATTCCCCATATCTTAGAAGCCTTTGTTGTACAAAATCGAGAACAACCGCTAACCGTAAAAGTTCAACTCGACCCCAAATTACCACTTTTAACAACAGACATATCCTGTTTTGAACGCATTCTCCACGATCTCTTGCAAAATGCTTACAGGTATGCCTTAAATGGTGATATTACTATTGCTGCTCGTTCAATCTCTGAAAAAATTCACTTGAGCGTGGCTTATTATGGGGCAGAAGTTTCTGGATTGGAACTGTCTCAGATATTTGACAAATTCTACCGCATTCCCAATAATCAATCTCCAAGACCAAACAACAGTGGCTTGGAATTAGCGATCGTCAGAAAATTGGTAGAGTATTTAGGAGGTTCCATTCAAGTGGAATCGCGATCCGGGCAAGTTTGCTTTACTGTTACACTTTATACTTCTTAAACCATGCTTGAAGGCGTTGCCATCCGTCTTTTGCCTCTCTTTCTCGGTAAGAGGGACGATAATCGGCAAAAAAGGCATGTGGTGCATTGGGGTAAACAACAATTTCGGATTTGCTGCTACTAGATTTCAGTTGCTCGCGCATTTGGTCTACTGTAGCTAGGGGAATACCCGTATCTTCGCCACCATAAAGTCCGAGTACGGGGACTTTTAGAGTCGATGCAATATCAACAGGATGCTTTGGCGTTAATTCACTAGCATCGCCAACTAATCTCCCATACCACGCCACACCTGCTTTAACTTTAGGATTGCGTGCGGCATACAGCCAGGTAATGCGACCCCCCCAGCAAAAACCTGTAATTGCTAGTTGTTCGGCATTACCTTTGGCTGATTTTACAGCCCATTCTGCCGTAGCATCAAGATCGGACATCACTTGCTCATCTGGTACCTTCACAACTATCTTACGAATTTCATCTATGTTGCTTAACTTTGAGACATCCCCCTGACGCACAAACAATTCAGGTGCAATTGCCAAGTACCCTAACTTAGCAAAACGACGACAAACATCCTGAATGTGTTCGTGTACGCCAAAAATTTCCTGAATTACCAAAACAGTTGGGAAATTTTGACCTGTGGCAGGCATTGCTCTATAAGCAGGAATTGTTCCATCTTTAACGGGAATTTTCACCGCACCAGCAACCAACCCTTGGGCAGAGGTTGTAATGACTTTAGCAGAAACGGGTTGTACGGCTAGAGCAAAACCCGTTGCTAGGGAAGCAGTGACAATGAATTCGCGGCGCGTTATTTCGTTCATCTTCTTTAACCTCTAGCTATACGATCGCGATCTTTAGTTTTACAAAAAATTAGCATAAAGTAGCCATACAAGAGCGAGTCTTCACGCGATCTCCAAACTTAACTAGAATTGAGTCATAAACCTCTCCGGATAAAGATGTAAGGGCGCAAGGCTTTTAAGATTGTAAAGAAAGATGTGACCAATGCATAGCTTAAAAAGGGGGGAAAATACTCTTACTCCCTTCCCGTCAGAAGATTACCATTACACGTAGGGTGGGCAGTACCCACCGTTAGGCTTTGGTGGGCATAGCCCCACCTACAAAGAGCGGTAATTTTAGAGCCCAAAGGGAGTAAAGTCCCCCATTGTAAGGAGGATTTAGGGGGAGCTTGAATATTTTGCTACTGATGAAAGGACTTTTCAAACATCCTCTTATAGTGCTGTTTTAAGTTTCAAAAACTAATTTTTTATATCTTTACAACTGCTTCTTTAATATCCCTAATTAATTCATCCATTCTTGCCTGAGTTGTATTCCACGAACACATAAATCGTACTCCTCCTACACCAATAAAGGTGTAAAATTGCCAGTTCTTTGCTTGTAGCTGTGCGATCGCTTGTTCGGGCAATTTGACAAAAACACTATTAGCCTCCCTAGGAAACATTATTTCAACACCTTCTATCTGTAATAATTTGTTTTCTAAATATTCAGCACACTGATTGGCATGACGTGCATTGTTAAGCCAAGCATTCGTTTCCAATAAACCGAGCCAAGGTGCAGCAATAAATCGCATTTTTGAGGCAAGTTGCCCTGCTTGTTTGCAACGATAGGCAAAATCTTCTGCTAAAGTTTTATTAAAAAAAATAATTGCCTCTCCCATTGCCATACCATTCTTTGTGCCGCAAAAACACAAAACATCTACCCCACTTTTCCACGTTAGCTCAGCAGGGCTTTTATTAATTGAAACCACTGCATTAGCAAATCGCGCTCCATCCATATGAATTTTTAAATTGTACTTTTTCGCAATAGACTTAATAGCAAGCAACTCATCTGTAGAATAGAGCGTACCTAATTCTGTCGCTTGAGTCAGACTAATGACTTTTGGTTTGGGATAGTGTATGTCAATTCTTTTTTTGACAATACCTTCTATTGCATCTGGGGTTAACTTACCATTTTCTCCTTTCGCCAATAACAGTTTAGAGCCATTAGAAGCAAATTCAGGAGCACCACATTCATCAGTTTCAATATGTGCAGTTTCGTGGCAAATAACACTGTGGTAAGACTGGCATAATGAAGCCAATGCTAATGAATTAGCAGCAGTGCCATTAAAAACAAAAAATATCTCACAATCAATTTCAAACAAATCTCGAAAACGGTCTGTAGCTTTCTGAGTCCATATATCATTTCCATAAGCAGGAACGCTACCCTGGTTTGCTTTAATCGTGTATTCCAATGCTTCCGGGCAAATACCGGAGTAATTATCACTGGCAAATTGCTCTAAATAAGAATCCATGCGCTATATACTTTTTTAGGTGTGGTTCACAAAATACTCTATGTTACCAAAACAAAGTTAAATTGCTTCAAAAACCATTTCTGGAACCAGCAATGGATTGTCAGTGGAATCTAATACTTGAGCAATTCCCAAGAATCGCCCATCTTCATGGTAAACCCGTACAAGTCCCGAAACTTCTTGAATAACAGCCACGCGCTGACCTTGACACCATTTTTGAGCAAAAGTTGTCGGTAAAGTAACGGATGCAAGATGTTGTAATGGTGCATCAGAGGGCATAGGTTGAAAAGCCCCTGCTTGCAGTTGTGCTTCCAAATCGCTTAACGTTACACTCTCTGTTAAGTGGAACCCACTACTTGCAATCCGTTCCAAAGCCGCAAGAGTTCCACCAGTTTGTAAAGCAGTTCCCAAATCTCTAGCTATTGACCGAATATAAGTACCAGCCCCACAATGAATGACGACATCTAATTCTGGAAATTCTCCTTCTCGCCAATCCAAAATTTCCAGGCGGAAAATCTCGACTATGCGAATAGGTACTTCAACAGTTTCGCCTTTGCGTGCTAAATCGTACAAGCGCTTTCCTTGAACTTGAATAGCGCTGTACATGGGTGGAATTTGTTCAATTTTGCCGACAAATTGTTGCAGTAAAGGTTTCACTGTCTCCAAACTTAAATCCTGACAAGGTTGAGAGGCAACAACTTCACCCTGTAAATCATCAGTCGTCGTTTGCAAACCCAAACGAATAGTCGCTTTATATGCTTTTTCCCCAGGAAGGTATTGTAATAACCGAGTTGCTTTGCCCAATGCCATAGGTAGCACACCTGTTGCAGCTGGATCTAGAGTTCCGGCGTGTCCTATACGTTTAAGACGTAACAGTTTTCGTGTCTTTGCCACGCAATCGTGGGAAGTCCAGCCAAATGGTTTGTTGAGGTTGAGAAAGCCTTGCACGGTAAATTTTATAGTTTTTCTTTCTTTGAATCCGATTTATTATAGCAATCTATCTAATTTGTAAAAATTGAAAGGTTCAGATACCCGACTTCTTAAAGAAGTCGGGTATTTTGTTTTTGATAAATAATTTAGGACTACTATATAACGTCGAGTGGTGTCGTTGGTGGGTAAATCGCTGTGAAATCGGTACTATAGTAATTTTGAAAGAATTTCTTGGTACATAATTGTTTGGATCGTTTTCCCAAAATCATGTGACCACGATACTGCTAACTCTGCCATAACTTGATTTGTTGAAGTCAGGGTGACACCATGACTAGACATTCTCTGTAAAGCCATTTCATCGGCAATTGTCGTTGGCGATCCACCTGCATCAACTACAACTTGCACTTCGTAACCATCTTCGACGGCGCTGATTGCTGGATATACGATGCAAACGTCATTAGTTAAGCCTGCCATAATCAACTTCTTTTTACCCGTCGCCTCAACCGCTTGTTTGTATTCTTCATATTCCCAACAATCCACGATACCGGGACGTTTTATTCTCTGCGCGTATTCTTCCGGCGCAATAGTTTGTAAATCTTCGAGCAATAAGCCTTGAAACTCGGTTTCCATACTGCTAGTTAAAACAAGCGGCATACCCGTTTCCTTTGCAGTACGAGCAAGAGCGCGGGTGTTTTGTACGATCTCTTCTCGCGGCAAATTTCGAGCCAGTTTAATTGTGCCTTGTTGATGGTCAATCAATAGCATTGCTGAATTATGAACAGTAAATTTATTTTTCATTTTTAGCCTTCTGAAATCACGTGCCGATTATATTGTGCGTTGTTTTTAATAAGCAAGTAGGTACAAAATAGTACCATACGCACAAAAATGTATGCATAAACCTGAAACACCCACTTCTAACCTGCTCGACTCTCACCCCTATTTACGGCAAACCCTCGACCTAGTTGCCGATAAATGGATTGTGGCAGCCTTATATGTTCTCTCTCACGGTACAAAGCGTTATAGTGAATTGCAGCGAGAGATTGGCGATATTTCTCAACGAATGCTCACTCGTACTCTGCGCGACTTAGAACGAAATGGTCTGATTGAGCGTCAAGTATATCCCGTTATACCGGCAAGAGTTGAATACTCATTAACTCCCTTAGGGCAAACCTTGAGTCAAGTGCTAAAAAGTCTTTGTGAATGGTCAAAAGTTAACTTTCAAGATGTAGAGGCTGCAAGAAATCAATATGACGGTGCTGAACTTGATTGAGCTTTTATGAAACAACTGTCCAATCTCGTAGAGGGTGATTGCAGATAAAAAATCAAGAACTTTTTTTGAAACCTGTAACAAAGGCTTCATTTATTCCGGATTTTTTACATCGCGGCATTCAGCCTTTGTTATCAGATTAAATATTCCAACTTATGATGTGGTTAAAATTACTTCTTAAACCCTCGTGCCAATTCGTTTCTTGTCAAAGACTTTATAAAAGTTAAACTGACAGACTGACCGGATATGGCTTTGGTATAAGCAGCATTAAGGAATGTTTTATATTCTGGCATATCTGCAACATAAGTCGCAAAAAATGGTAAACTCAAAACGGTTAAATACCGACGTGCAAGGCTAGGATTTTCTCCAACTAATTCTGATGGTAGTGGAAATTGATTAGTACTTCCTTTACCTTCTCCAATTGCTGAAAAATGGCTTGTTTTTGAAATAACAGCTAAGTATTTTTGTGAGTTTTCAATCCAGGAAAAAGGGACTATTTGTTCGTATAAAGCTGGTGCAATGGTGTCATCACTACTAGCAGCAATCAGGACTGGAGTTTGAATTTGACTTAATCCAGTTTCTCCAAAAATACTGCTTGTAATTGGATTGACGGCTACCACGGCTTTGACTCTTTTGTCTCGGAAATCATAGACTTTGCGTTCGCGAAGCGGCTGCCTTGCAGCATCGCTCTGGTGCAAGGCAAGTGCATTACACTGAAGAAGTAGAGATAAATTCCAAGTGTCTTTAATAGAATTTTCTCGACAATCTTTTGCCAACCGCTCGAAGTTAACTCTTGCACCTGCTAGTGCTAAAGCCGTATAACCTCCAAAGGAGTGACCAAAAACTCCTACTTGTTGTAGATTGAGCCGACCTTTATAACGAGAGTCAACTTTATTAAGATCTTCTAGCCGATCTAATATATACTTAATATCTAGAGGTCGATTTTGAAACTCATCTGGCGGTGCTACTTCATTTGTTTTGCCGTTGAGAAGCGATCGCAATTGTTTAGTATCGCTACCAGGGTGATTGGGAACAACGACAGCAAAGCCGTGAGAAGCAAGGTGAGTTGCTACATAGGTGAAGTTACTACTGTCCGAACCCAAACCGTGAGAAACAACAATAACAGGAACTCGACCTTGAGTGTTAGGAAGGTAAATATCGGTCAGCAAAAATCGGTTGCGGGTAGCATCAAAAAACTTCAAAGTTTGTTTTTGCCCTCTATATCGTCCTTTTCTCCTTAAATCTGGTTGGAGAGACAGATTAAATGGTAGTTTGCTGGCAGATGCTTCTATGCTTGACTTTTCTTCAACTGCAGCAACTGCACGTTTGGTCTCATTGACAAGTTTTTCTAACTCCGATGCCATGCCCATAGTACGTGCCAAGTCAATGTACATACTACGGCTAGGATACTTGCGCAATATATTTAATAAAGTTAAACCTTCCGGTTCAGCAGCTGCTAGAATCAGCGCCGAACGTAAAGCGTGTAAGCTTGGTTTTGGTTGGCGAGATTCCGTTCTAATAACTTCTCCCAAACGATTGAGTAAAAATTCTCCTTGTGGAGTATAAAGAAATTGGGAAATGGCGACATGGTTGACTTTGATGGGTGTCAGTAATACTCGCCGCAACTGTTGAAGTTGCCCTTTTTTAAGATATTGCTTGTAAACGTCCAAATCATTGTCAATAGCACCAGTTTTAGCATAGTCTTCTAATGCTTGGATGGAAATAGAACGTTCAAAAGCAGAATACGATGCGTAAATTCGTTCGGCGGCAAAGGCGGAATTGCCTAATCCAAATGTTGGTAGCAAAGCAGATAAAACTAGCGGTAGAGAATTTTTTCTCAGGGCGCTAGTCCAATGACTAAATAAGGTGTTCATCGGTTTAATTGTGCAAGGAAGTGATGTTGGAGGAGGCGCTTTTGTGTGGTAGCTGTGCAGTCAACCTGGAAAGGATGGTGAGATATGCCTCAAAATAACAAACTTAGCAGGTATGAGTTACTGATGACTAGTATCTACAGAGGGTACTTTTTTTGGCAGCGACCAGTGACCAGTGACCACCTGACCAGTGACCAGTGACCACCTGACCAGTGACCAGTGACCACCTGACCAGTGACCAGTGAC
>NZ_BAACAP010000186.1:0-58880 GCF_045865695.1 Scytonema hankhaensis NUACC26 | reverse complement strand
GTGATAGACTCACCATTGTAGAACCAAGCAAAGGCAGCAAGGCAGGATTTCCCATAAAAATCGCCAAAAACAACATTGCTAACAGTTGCATCGCCGCAATTGCTTCTTGGTCGCTCATCAAAGGGAGATGAATCAGTTCCTCAATCTGTTTGCCTTGACGTTGTTCGACAACGGTTGGTAGTGCAGGTTCGGATGAGAACTCCACCCCCAATTGTGCTAGGGCATTTCTGCCTACAGCGATCGCTTCTAACATTTGACTCTGGGCTGTCAGTGCGTTGATTTGAATCTCATAAATTTTCACTTTGTCTAGTATTGTTCGAGCCGATCGCAAAACTTGGGCTGCCATTTTTTCCATGTCCTCAAAATCGGCATTTAAGTAGGCAGTTTCCGTTGCAGCCACATAAAGATTCAGGGTTAATTCATACTGAGTTTGCCAACAGTTTGCGGTCAGCAACTCCAGCCCTGTTTGCACAAAACTTTTGGCGGCTGAGTATGCTGTAGAATTTTTGGCTTTTCGTCCGGCGGCTAAGTTAAGTTGAGCTAAGGCTTCCCGTTCCCCCAGTTGAGTCATTAACTCAATTCCTAAATTCAAATGTCCGACAATGTCAAACAGCTTTTCTGACTTTTCTATCTCTGATAAATTTTGTTGGAGTAATCGTCCGATTTTGAGATGAGTTGTCTGTTTTTGGTCTTCAGGAATTAGGGAATAGGCAGCTTGTTGAACGCGATCGTGTAAAAACTTATAACAGACAACCTACGATTGCTCTACATTTTGGCTTGAGTGTCCCAGATAAAACTTATAAATTTCATGAGTAGGTAAAATTAATCCTGACTGCAAAGCTTTCCACAATCCAGTAGCTGTCTCTATCTGAGATTGTTGTAAAACAATCGCCAAGGTTTGTAAATCAAACTGATTCCCAATACAAGCCGCTAACTTTAAAATTGACTGAGTTTCTTTTGGTAGTTTCTGTAATTGTAACGCCATGAATTCAACAATATCATCGGATAGCGATAATACTTTTACTTTGGCAATATCGCACTGCCAGTTACCTCCCTTCCAGTCAAATGTAATGAGTCCATCTTCATAGAGTGCCTTGAGAAACTGGGTGCTGAAAAATGGATTTCCTCGAGTCTTTTGATACACTAATTGCGTTAAGGGTTCTGCAATTTCTGGCGAACAAGTGAGAGTATCCGCTACTAGTTGATTTAAACTAGAGTGACTCAGTGGAGTGAGGGAAATCGTATTTATTTGAGTTGAGGCTTTTCGGATTTCTGCTAAACTTAACACTAAAGGATGGGTGGGAGAAACTTCATTATCTCGATAAGCACCAATTAATAATAAATAACTCCCTGCTGATTCACACATCAGAAATTGCATCAATTGTAAAGACGCAGAATCTGCCCACTGCAAATCATCTAAAAATATTACTAACGGATGTTCTGGACTTGTAAATATTTGGACAAATTTCTGGAATAATAAATGAAAGCGATTTTGGGCAGATATTCCTGATAGTTCCGGTACTGTGGTTGTTGATTGATAATTCGTTCTAATTCGGGTATGACTTCAATAATGACCTGTCCGCTTTCCCCTAAAGCCTCTAATATTTTGCTTTTCCATAACTGAATTTTTGCATCGCTTTCTGTTAATAATTGCCTCATTAAATCCCGGAAGGCTTGCACAAATGCCGAAAAGGGAATATGGCGATTAAATTGGTCATATTTGCCTTTGATAAAAGCACCTCGTTGCCGAATAATAGGTTTATGAACTTCATTGACAACTGCGGTTTTACCGACCCCGGAAAAACCTGCCACCAGCATCAATTCTGAAGCACCGTTGCTGACACGGTCAAAGGCATCTAATAAGGTTTGAACTTCGGATTTTCTACCATAGAGTTTGTCGGGAACGCTCAAGCGATCGCACACATCCTTCTCAGCAATTTTAAAACTCTCCATCCTACCAGTTGCTTTGAGTTGATATAAACAGTTCTCTAAATCAAATTTTAGTCCCAACGCACTTTGATAGCGGTCTTCGGCATTTTTTGCCATCAATTTGT
Organism: Scytonema hankhaensis NUACC26; assembly: GCF_045865695.1. NCBI lineage: Bacteria > Bacillati > Cyanobacteriota > Cyanophyceae > Nostocales > Scytonemataceae > Scytonema > Scytonema hankhaensis. The sequence continues at coordinate 56,826 of NZ_BAACAP010000186.1, read as the reverse complement.
TGACGATTGACGAGAGTACAGGCGGAATTTGTTGGTAGTCATGTAATAAAGGTGCGATTTGAGCAATATGACAATGCACCAACTCCATGGGATCGTTTGATGGAAAGGGTAACTCACCTGTAAGTAATTCGTAGAAAGTGACACCTAAAGAATAAAAATCAGTCCGATAGTCAATCCCTCGATTCATTCTTCCTGTCTGTTCTGGAGAAATGTATGCTAAAGTTCCTTCTAAAACATTGAGACTGATGAGTGTTTGGGTTTCTCTTGGTAGTAAAGATGCAATACTAAAGTCGATTAATTTAACTTGTTTGGTTTGAGGATTAATTAAAATATTTCTGGGTTTAATATCTTTATGAATAATGCGCTCTTGATAGAGAATATTTAAGGTATCGGCTAGAGCGATCGCTATTTGTAAAAAATCTTGTAGAAACGTTAAATTTAACGTTTCTACATAATTGAAATATTCTTTGAGAGAAATTCCCCCAAAGTCTTCCATAACCAACACATAGCGATTTTGATATGGTTCTAAGCTATAAGTTTGAACAATGAGAGGTGAGTTGAGATTCTTAACAATGGTGTACTGATTGCGAAACTGTACGAGTTCCGAGAAGCTAGGATAAGGATTTTTCAGTAGTTTGATGACTACGGATAAAGAGTCAGTCTCTCGAAAAGCTCGGTAGACTATCGTTCTGGAACTGTTGTAGAGTTCTTCGTTAATAGAATACCCAGGAATACTAAGCATATGACTAAATCTTAAACACCAGATTTATTATTCCCAATTCATTACACAATGACCACCTGACCAGTGACCAGTGACCAGTGACAAATGATAAATTATCCCTTAACGCCGCTACCAGTTTCTGTGGGAACAATATAACGTTGTAAAAACAGAAACAAGACCAGTACGGGAGCAATAGAAATAACAGATCCTGCTGCTACTAACCGCCAATCTAGGGAAAATGTACCAGCCAACTTTGCTACACCTAAAGGAAGAGTGTAAAGACTTTCGTCTTGGATGACAATGAGAGGCCAAAGAAAATCACTCCAAGAACCAATAAAGACAAAAATTGCCAAAGTTACCAATGCTGGGCGAATTGCAGGAAGCATGATATGCCACCATATACCTAACTCCGAACAGCCGTCCATGCGTGCTGCTTCTTCCATTTCTTTAGGAACGCTCATAAAAGCTTGTCGCAATAGAAAAATTCCAAAAGCAGAAGCTAAGCCAGGAAAAATTATTCCCAAATAAGAATTTCTTAAACCCAACTGAACTGTCAGAATATAAAGGGGAATCATGACAATTTGGAAGGGAATCATAATAGTGGAGACGATCGCCACAAAAATCCAATCTCTTCCAGGAAACGACAATCTTGCGAGTGGGTAAGCAGCTAAAGCGCAAAAAACTAAATTTAGACCCACAGTTAGCACTGCGACTAAAGTACTGTTAAATAAGTACTGTCCAAAAGGATTTGTTTGCCAAACCGTAACAAAGTTATTGAGAGTGGGTTGGCTTGGGAGTAACTGGGGTGGAGACTGAAAGATATTTTCTGTTGGGGATTTTAGCGCTGTACTGATTAGCCAAAATAGGGGGAACAAAGTTGCTAGTGCTATGGCTCCCAATAGCCCATATGTCCCGAACTGATTTTGGAGTTTGGATTGTGTCATTTTCAAGTTATGGTTGCAACAAAAATATACAAACAAATTATTAACGACTGATTTTGCATCTAATTTTTCTTAGGTTATATTGAAACCTTCATAGATTTAAAGAATTATAGCCTTGGTCTTCGACTTCTAGATCCCCCAAGCCCTCATCCGCTACTCTCTTAACTCTCGTTCCCAGCCTCTGGCTGGGAATGTAGACGGAGAGGCTCCGCCTCCCGCATTCGAGAGTGCGAGGCGAGCCTCCATGAAGTCATTCCCAGGCGGAGCCACCGGATCGAGGTGGGAGGATCTAATCGGATGAGGAAAAATTACGAGTATGAATATGAGAAAAATTAAAATCCTATCTACAGGAAAATATCTACCTAAAAAACAAGTGACAGCAAAAGAACTGGAATTCAGCCTTGGTTTAGATCCGGGATGGATTGAGAAAAAATCGGGTGTGCTTGTCCGCCATTTTGTTGAAGATGAAACAGCATCACTGATGGGGGCTTATGCTGCTAAAAATGCCTTAGAAGCAGCTGGTTTATCTTTTCACGATATTGATTGCTTGATTTGTACGAGTGGTATTCCAGAACAAGCAATTCCCTGTACGGCTGCACTGATTCAAGAACAACTTGGGGCGCTTGACTCTGGCATTCCTGCTTTTGATATTAACTCTACCTGTCTGAGTTTTATCGTCGGCTTAGACACTATATCTTATCTTATTCAAGCAGGAAGATATCAAAAAGTATTGATTGTCGCTACAGAAGTTGCAACAGGTTTAAATTGGGAAGATAAAGAAAGTTGTACCTTGTTTGGAGATGGTGCGGCGGCGGCGATAATTGCGAAGTCTGACGAACAAGAGGATTGCAAAATATTATCTGCTCGAATAGAAACCTACAGCCGAGGCGCACGCTTCACAGAATGTAAAGGTGGGGGGAACAAACATCATCCCAAAGATTATGCCGAAAATTTAGATGATTTTCTTTTTAAAATGGATGGCAAAGCTGTTTATAGGCTTGCGTCTGAAGTCACACCAAATTTTGTCCAGCATTTGCTTCAGGATGCAGGGTTAAAGATGGCGGATATAAAAATGGTGATTCCCCATCAAGCAAGTTTAATGGCAATGCGTCTTATGCGTAAACAATTGGATCTTCCCGAAGAAAAAGTTATGGTCATTGCTCACAATCATGGTAATACTATAGCTGCATCTGTTCCGATGGCGTTCCATGAATCTATTGTTCAAGGGAAAATTCAGCGTGGCGATCGCATTATGCTTTTAGGGACATCAGCAGGATTTTCGATTGGAGGTATAATCCTTGAATACTAATATTTTGCTGACAGGGGGTCGCGCCCCAGTCACATTAGATTTAGCTAGATTGCTATCAGCTGCAGGTTACAGAGTTTTTGTAGCTGACAGCTTAAAGTATCATCTTTGTACGGCTTCTCGTGCTGTTATCAAAAACTTTTTGGTTCCGCCTCCAAAAATTAATCTAACGGGTTATATTAATGCTTTATTAGAAATAATCAAACAAGAAAAGATCGGCTTGTTGATACCAACTTGTGAAGAAATTTTTTATATTTCTAGTCAGCTTTCTCTATTAAGTTCTTATTGTCAGGTTTTTGCTGAACCATTGGAAAAACTGAAAGGACTGCATAACAAATGGCAATTTATCAATCGCGTACAACAGTTAGGCTTATTAGCACCAGAAACTTGGTTAGTCAACTCTCATCAAGACTTATTAGATATTTTAGATTTGCCAAATCCACAAAAGATAGTCTTAAAGCCTGTTTATTCTCGATTTGCCAGTCATGTTCGTGTATTATCCAAGCCTATTAATGAAATACCGTCTTTAGAAATTCATTCAAATAAAGCTTGGGTTGCTCAAGAATTTATTTCGGGAAAGCATTATTGTACTTATAGTATTGCTCAACAAGGTAAAATAGTAGCTCACGCCGTTTATCCTACTATATTTACAGCTGGTAAAGGTTCCTGTATTTATTTTGAATCTATAGAACATTCAGGGCTTTTAGAATGGGTAAAAACTTTTGTGGAAGCAGAAAAATTTACGGGTCAGATTGCTTTTGATTTTATAGAGTCAGATGATGGAATGTTATATCCTTTAGAATGCAATCCTAGGGCTATTAGTGCTATTCATTTATTTGAGGTATCGGACGGATTGGAGAAAGCTTTTTTTAATCAGACACAAACTATTATTCAACCTAAAATTGGACAAAGAACTGCGATCGCAATGGCTATGATTGTCTATGGTTTGGCTTCAGCTATTAGTTCGGGGAGATTTTTTAGTTGGTTAAAAATGTTTATGAAGACTAAAGATGTTGTTTTTCGTCTATCAGATCCTTTACCTTCTTTCTATTTATGGATAGTACTTTTTCAGTTCATACAAATGAGCCACCAAAGTGGATTGACTCTTCAGCAAGTGTCTACTCAAGATATTGAATGGGATGGTGAGGAGATTGGTTAAGTTTATATGTTGCAACAGTCAAAAGGACAGGCGGGACACCCACTTCACAAATGCATGAATTTCTGTTGCTTGTGGGATAAGCATCTTACCCGTCCCTATTATTAAAAGAGAGAAGGGTAATGGAGAATTTTTTGTTTCAAAATTGGTATATAGCGTGTACTTCTCGCGAGTTAAATCAAAAGCCTATAGCAAGAACTGTATTAGGTATTCCCTTAGCTATTTTTCGAGGAATCGATGGTAAACCTTCTGCTTTTTTGGATAAATGTCCGCATCGCAATATTCCTCTTTCAAAAGGTTGGGTGAAAAATAATTATCTTATTTGTAAATATCATGGTTGGTGTTTTGATGAGCAAGGTATTTGTCGAGAAATACCGGGACTTTGTAATTGGAATGAAGACCGAAATAGAAATGCTGTTGCTTATCCTGTTCTTGAGCAAGATGGTTTTATTTGGGTTTATTGTAAAGCTGATGAACTACCCAAATCTCAGCCTTATGAATTTCCCTGTTTAAAGCAAAAAGGGTTTTCCACATTCACTAAACAAATGGAATGTAAAACAACTTTGGAAAATGCAGCCGAAAATTTTCTGGATGCAACCCATACTCATTTTGTTCACTCTGGTTTAATTAGAACAGATAATCAACGTAAAGAAATTACTGTTAAAATAACCCGCTCTGAGAACATGGTAGAGGCTGTTTACCTCAATGAAGAAACTATTTCTGGGTTAATTTACAAATTATTAGCACCGGGATGTAAGAAAGTGATTTCTATTGGTCGCTTTATTTTGCCGAGTATTGCTCAATTAGAATATTGTACGGATTGCGATCGCGATCAATTATTTATTTCTCTTTTCTTAACTCCTGTTAAAGAAAATTTAATAAGAGCTTATAGTATTGTGACTTTTCGCTCTTGGTTACCCGACTGGTTTTTAAAAGCTATTGCCAAACCACTTTTTTCTTTTGCTACACGACAAGATAAGGCAATTTTACAATTACAGACTTGGAATATCAATCGATTTCAAGGAGAAAAATTTGTACTTACAGAAATAGATGTTATTAGACCTCATCTTTTGTATTTATTGAAACAAGGAGAAAAGCTAAATGAACCATCAGTATTTGAGAAAATAATTAAAATGAAGGTTTAAAAAACAGATTTATCAATTATTTCGGGTCTCACACAAAGACAAAAAGTTATAGGTTTGTAGTAGCGCTGTCTTCGCACGCATCTCAACGGCAAAATCAGTATAATATATTTACTAAAATTTATCTAATTTCTTTTTTTAAAGGATGTCTGAAAAGTTTTTAGTGATGTACCAAAGTTTTACAGATCCCCCTAAATCCTCCTGAAAAAGGGGGAATTTGAGAGTATTTTCTCCCTGAAAAAGGGGGAATTTGAGAGTATTTTCTCCCTGAAAAAGGAGGAATTTGAGAGTATTTTCTCCCTTTTTAAGGGGGGCTAGGGGGGAGCGTGCATTAAATCTGATACTTCTGTTGACATCCTCTTAGCGCCTTGGCGTGAACTTATCAATTTATCCCCCAGACAATGAATGTTATCTATCTTCTTTTAAAATCATCGAAAGTAATTGTTGCGATCGCAATATTTACAGGTTTAGTTAGTGGTGCTTGTAGCGCCAGAATTATTGCTTTAATTAACAGCGCTATTAACAGTAACACAAATTTCTCATCCATTATCATCTGGAGTTTTGTTGGGCTTGTCCCGATTGCAGTCACAAGCCGATTTATCTCAGAATTGTGTTTAATTCGCCTTTCCCAGAAAGTCATATTCAACACCCGATTGCTTTTGTGTCGTCAGATTGTAGCATCCCCTTTACGCTATATAGAAGAGTTAGGAACTTCGCGTTTGCTTGCTACCTTAACAGATGACGTACAAGCAGTCTCTGAAGCTGTAGCTTTTATTCCCAGCCTCTGTATTGCAACTGCTGTGGTCATTGGTTGTTTAATTTATATGATATATCTTTCTTGGATAGTCTTTTTAGGGTTTGTTGCTTTTTTAGTTATAGCAATATTGAGCTATGAGATAGTCACTCAAAAAGCCAAGCACTCTTTAGAACTCGCACGGGGGGAACAAGATAAACTTTTTAGTCACTTTCGCGCCATTACTGAGGGAACAAAAGAACTCAAGCTAAATCAAAGAAGACGCGAAGCTTTCTTTGCTGAAGAATTGGAATGCACTATTGCTCGTTCCCGTCGTTATAACATTGATGGGATGACTTCCTTCACAATTGGGTTAACTTGGAGTCAACTTTTGTTATTTATTGTTATTGGGTTGGTTGACTTTGGATTACCAAGAGTGATGCAAATTGACCAAAGTATTTTGTCTGGTTATGCTTTAACTATTATTTTTTTGGTAGTTCCTTTAGATGCTATTACAAGCATACTTCCTCGTTTAAGTAAAGCGAGTATTGCTTTACAAAAGATTGAGTCTATTAGTTTAGCATTGGCTAGTCGTTCTGAGGAAATGTCGGAGTCGGAGAAATCCGAGCGCGAACCAGCCCCAACGAATAGAATTCGTGGCTATACAAGCAAAACCCGCCTGCGCGGGTTAACTTTATTAGTCCGCGCAGGCGGTGAGACAGCCCTGAAGGAGGGTTTCCCTCCGCAGGGGACTGCGTTCGCGTTCGCGAAGCGTGTCGCGCCTGCGACTCAGCGTCTCCGGAGGAGATACCCGAAGGGACTTCGATTGTATAGTAGTGAATTCCATTCACCCAAAACTTCCCAGGCTATATCTCCTATTAAATTTAAGCAGTTGAAACTTGAAGGTATTTCCCATGCTTACTGGGGAGAACAAGAAGAGAACCATTTTACTCTTGGTTCCATTGATTTAACTTTTTCTCCTCAAGAATTGGTATTTTTGGTGGGAGGAAATGGTAGTGGTAAATCTACTTTTGCTAAACTGATTACCGGTCTATATGTTCCAGAGACAGGAAAAATCTTTGTTGATGGTAAGCTTGTGGAAGAGCGAAATAGAGACTGGTATCGCCAACACTTTTCTGCGGTTTTTTCAGACTTTTATCTTTTTGATAAACTGCTAGGTTTAGATTACACCAAGTTAGATAACCAGATACAAGATTACCTTGTTAAACTCCACCTTGACAGTAAGGTAAAAGTTAAGGAAGGAAAGTTTTCGACAACTGCTTTGTCCCAAGGACAGCGCAAGCGGCTTGCTTTACTGACTGCTTACTTAGAAGATCGTCCTTTTTATGTATTTGACGAATGGGCGTCAGATCAAGACCCTGTATTTAAAGAAATCTTTTATACTCAGTTACTACCAGAACTGAAAAGTAAAGGTAAAACAGTATTGGCGATTAGCCATGATGACCGCTATTTTCATCTGGCGGATAGGGTTCTTAAGCTAGATTATGGAAAACTGATATGAATGTTCTTGTGACTGGTGGTACTGGCTTTTTAGGAAAGCATCTGGCGTTGAGGTTGAAATCCCTCGGTCATAACGTCAGTATATTAGGACGCAATCAAAACATTGGTAAACAATTGGAAGCAGAAGGATTCAAATTTTTGCCAGTGGATTTGCGGGACAAAGAAGCAACAATTACAGCGTGTCAAGGACAGGATTACGTGTTTCATTGTGCAGCCCTATCGTCACCTTGGGGAAAATATCGGGATTTTTATGATTCTAATGTTTTAGCAACTCAGCATATTATCCAAGGGTGTCAGGAGTCGGGAGTCAAAAGACTGATTCACGTTTCAACTCCCAGTATTTATTTTAATTTTTGCGATCGCTTTAACATTCCTGAAAACGATCCATTACCCAAGATACCAGCTAACGCCTACGCTGAAACAAAACTTTTAGCAGAACAAGAAATTGACCGCGCACACCAGCAAGGTTTACCTGTTATTAGCATCCGACCTCGCAGCATTGTTGGTCCTGGCGATACAGCTATTTTTCCAAGATTGCTTCAAGCAAGTTCGCGGACTGGTATTCCTTTAATCAATCAAGGTAAAGCTTGCATTGATGTGACCTATGTTGACAATGTCGTTGATGCTTTGTTGCTTTGTCAAAATGCTCCAGATAAATTATTAGGTAAAAAATTTAACATTACCAACGGACAACCAATGGAGTTGAAAAATTTACTAGAAATGCTGTCTCATCAACTTGGTTATCCCCTGAAATTCAAACCAATACCCTATCAAACTGCGAACCTAGCAGCCACAGCAATGGAATTTTTATCAAAAAGTATTTTCTTTGGAAAAGAACCCGTACTCACCCGTTATAAAGTTGGAGTGTTAGCTTTTAGCCAAACATTAGATATTACAGCAGCAAGAACAGAATTAGGCTATCAACCAAGAGTCAGTATTGAAGAGGGGTTGAACATTTTTGCCCAATGGTGGAAGTCAGTAGGTTGGGTTGAGGAACGAAACCCAACATTGAATAACCAATCCAAAATCCAAAATCTAAAATCCAAAATAAGATAATGTCTCTTAAAGTGAAGTTTTTTCAAGCCGGGTATTGTACGCATCCTGAAGCTATTGTCATCAGAGATGGGCGTTGGAAAACTACGAATTTTCCTTCAATTTTTGCCCTCATCTCACACCCCAATTTTGGTGCTATTTTATTTGACACTGGCTATTCAGACCGCTTTTTTCAAGAAACCCGCTCTTTTCCCTTTAGTCTTTACGCTCTAACGACGCCAGTATATTTACAGCCAGAGGATAGCGCCGTCCATCAATTAACCAATTATGGTGTTTCTCCAGATAGTGTTCGGTATATCATTATTTCTCACTTTCACGCAGATCATATCGGTGGCTTGCGAGACTTTCCAAATGCTCAATTTATATGTTTTAAATCCGCTTATGAAGCTGTCAAGTCTCTCCGCAATACAGCAGCTCTCAAAGCAGGTTTTCTACCTGGATTGCTACCGCCAGATTTTGAGCAACGGGTCGTATTTGTCGAGGAGAAAACAAAAATATCATTATCACTAGAGTATGGAAGTTTCAACACCGGCTTTGACTTATGCGGAGATAGTACCCTCATAGGCGTTGAATTACCCGGACACGCAATCGGTCAACTTGGATTATTTTTTACAGACGTTGACCATCAAGATTATTTTCTCATTGCCGATGCCTGTTGGTTAAGCCGTGCTTATCAAGAATTCCTTCAACCCCATCCTATTGCTAATCTTATCTTTTCCAATAAGCGCCAGTATGTAGATACACTGCAAAGAATTCATCAATTGCATAAGTTAAATCCAAATCTCAAGATTATTCCCACTCATTGTGCAGATACTTGGCAAATGTTACTCCTTTCCCTTCCCAAGACTACTGATTTAAATAAACCGCAAAGACGCGAAGAGCACGAAGAAAGAGGAAAAGGACAGAGGTAATCTTAAAACTCCTCTTCTTCTCTTTGCGCTCTTCCCGTCTTTGCGGTTCAAAAAAAATTATCATTCAAATACAATGAACAGTCTTCTCAGAATCCTTTGGTATTACCTACAAACCAAATACAGACAACCCTTCCGCAACCGCCGATCGCTCTTAACATGGCAAGACAAAAAAGTCCAGAAATTCCTTCAAAAAATCCTGCCAAAATCACCCTTTTACCGCCATTACTACCAAGGGTTAAACCTTCATAACTGGCAAGAATTTCCCATCATTGATAAAGCGATCGCAATGGCAAATTTTGACAAACTGAATACAGTAGGTATCAAAAAATCCGAAGCGCTAACAGTAGCATTAGAAGCAGAGAAAACACGAAACTTCAACTCAACACTTCAAGGCTTCACTGTTGGTCTTTCTTCCGGAACCAGTGGGAATCGTGGCTTATTTATAGTCAGCCAAAAAGAACAGCAAGCTTGGGCTGGTACGATTTTAGCAAAAGCACTACCTCAATCAATTTTGACTTCCCAACGTATTGCTTTTTTTCTTCGAGCAAATAGCAATCTTTATGAAACTGTTAACAGACAACGCATCCAGTTTGAGTATTTTGATTTATTCAATTCTGTCGAAAGTCATATTGAACGCTTAAATCAATATGTACCAAGTATTCTAGTAGCACCACCATCTATGCTACGTCTGTTAGCAGATGCTCGAGTCCAAGGAGATTTAAAGATAGCCCCCAACAGAGTGGTTTCAGTTGCAGAAGTTTTAGATCCTTTAGATGAAGCTTATATTCGTGATTCTTTTCAGCAAACAGTTCATCAACTCTACCAATGTACTGAAGGATTTTTGGGAAGAACTTGCGAATATGGAACTTTACACCTTAATGAAGATATTTTAGCGATTCAAAAAGAGTATATCGATCGCAATGCGGGTAAGTTCATGCCAATTATTACTGACTTTAACCGCACAACTCAACCGATTATTCGTTATCGTCTAGATGATATTTTAACTGAATGTCAACAACCTTGTCCCTGTGGTTCGGTTTTAACAGCTATCCATAGTGTTGAAGGACGGCGGGATGATATTTTTTATTTACCTCACGAAAATGAAGAAAAATTAGTACCAATATTTCCAGATTTTATTCGCAAGGCAATTATTATTGCTTCAGAGAACATTCAAGAATATGCTGTCGTTCAGAAAAATCCTAATCTTATAGAAGTTTCTTTAAAAGTACCTTTAGCATTTATCCAAGAGAGTCAAGCAACAGTTTATAAAAATTTACTAGAGTTATTTGAACAAAAACATTGCCAAATCCCAGAGATTTGTTATAAAAAATACGAAACAAGAACCGTACATCATAAAAAACTCAGGCGCGTTCAACGAGAATTTTCTATAGATCCTAAATTATGACTGCTGACATTCATCTTTACGATAAAGATACAATAGATAATTTATCTTATTCAACATCAGAGGTAGCCATCCTCGCAAAAAACTACTGGTTACCTATAATGAAAGCTGGTTCATCCCACTTTATTGACAATGTCAATAGCCAGCTTTTAGCATTAGCGATCGATGATTTAGTGTTACCAGTTACTGTTAATTCTAAAGAATTAGAAAATTGCTATGTTTGTTCTCCTTACAATCATTATGTAACCTATTCTAAAGAAGAACTAAAAACTTTAAAAAATCCTTTTCTAGAAAAAAATTTAGAAATTATTATCAATATATTTGGTTTATTTTTCAATTTGGGTCAAATCAATCGAGTTGTTATTGTCCATAATTTACTACTCTCAACAAATTTATATCCAGATTTATCTTCAGAACAAATTACTGAAATCACTAAAACTTTAAAAAAATATTTTCCAACTCATGCTATCATTTTTCGTTCCATTAATACTTTTGTCAGCGATGACTTATTCAATGCCTTTAAAAACAACAGCTATCACATGATAGGTAGCAGGCAAATTTACCTTTTTAATCCCAAAGACCAATCGGCAATGCGGACAAAAATGAGATGGCGATTAAAGCAAGATTTAAAACTTATTCAGCAGCAAGGTTATGAAGCGATCGATAGCAGTCAAATTTCTTCAGAAGATATTCCCCGTTTGGTAGAATTATATAATGCTTTGTATTTAGAAAAATACTCTTATCACAACCCTCAGTTTAACGATCGCTTCTTAGCACTTGCTCTTGAAAATAAAGCTTTACAAATCAAAGCCTTGAGAAAAGCCGGAAAAATTGATGGAGCGATCGGGTTCTATGAAGTCAATGGAGTGATGACTACACCAATTTTAGGATATGACACGACCTTACCTCAAGAAGTTGGGCTATATCGAATGTTATCGGCTCTATTAACAGTGGAAGCCATAGAAAAAGGGATCGTATTGCATCAAAGTTCTGGTGCAGCTTCTTTTAAAAGATTTAGAGGATTTATTAGCAACATTGAGTACAGTGCTGTTTTTTATCAGCATTTACCTTGGTGGCGACAACTGGTATGGCGATTTTTAGGAGTGCTGGTCAATAGAATGGCTGTACCATTGATGAAGAAGTATAAGTTATAGCATACCGCAAGAAACCGATTTGAGTCTACACCGTTAGTAGAGTAGGGAAATGCAGGAATGTAAAGCGCACCCTGAGGGCTTTGTTTTTGAGTCCCCAGCCCCAGATCTTCAAGTCTTTTAGCTATTCGCCTTTAGGAGATGCTCCTAATTGAACTTTCACATCGGTGCAACTTTTCCCTGAATATGAATAAAATAAGGTCAATACTTTTAGCAAAATGCTATGCCAACTATATACCTCAAAAACGGAGAGACTGTACAAGTCAGTGTAGAAAACTTAGAAGACTTTTTGTATGAGAACCATGAGCGTATAGAGGTTCGGCGCAAGAAATTACGTAGACCTCCGGTAGATGCAGCTACAGTCTCAACTAGCAGTAAATAATTACAGTTACATTAGGCAAATCTTCGGCTTCAAACGTTTAGTGGTTCAAATGGTTGGTAGTTTGAAACGGTGTTTCACCCCATGATGTGTAGCAAAAATTTTTTGAATTGGTATTAAGATCGTAGATAATAGTCAGATTCAAGTTTATGGCAGCTGCAATATCCGTCACAATTCCTATCAAAAATATTCAGTTAAACCCAGGTAGTAAGATCGCCATCCATGATATAACCTGGGAGCAATTTGAAGCCATTTTAGAGGAACGAGAAGCAACGGGAATAAAAACTAGAATTGCTTACAGCCAAGGAATTTTAGAAATAATGTCACCCCTACCTGCTCGTGAAAGACCCCATAGAATTATTGGAGATATCGTGAAAATTTTACTTGATGTTCAAGAGCAAGATTGGGAAGATTTTGGCTCAACGACATTTAGAAAAAAAGCAAATGCTGTAGGACTTGAACCCGATACCTGTTTTTACATTCAAAATGCTCGTAAAGTTCGCGATCGTATGAGAATCGATCTGACAATCGATCCACCCCTGACTTGGCAATTGAAGCGGATGTAACTTCTATTACTACCCTTGATGCCTACGAAGCTTTGGCAGTTCCTGAAGTCTGGATCTATACTCAGGAAAAATTTACGATTAATGTCCTCACAAATGGCAAATATGTAGAATCTACTACTAGCCCTACCTTTCCCGGCTTACCAATTCTTGAGTTAATTCCTAAGTTGGTAAAGCAGGCGTTTCAAGATGGCAGCAGTAAAGTTCTAAGAGAATTTAGAAAGCAGATGAATTCCCAGACGGAAACATATAATGCTAACTAGGACGCAAACCACTGCTGGCTGTAGGCTTGTTACTCTATGCCTTGGCACGTGGGCTTGTGGCTGAATTCTGTACAAACTCCTTGTAAAGGCTTATCCCAAGGGTCTACAGGTAATTGGGGCATATAAGCAAATTCAAATACAATTCCTATGGTTGGTATCTTTTCCCATTCAGAAGAACTCAACAATCGGTCATAATATCCACCGCCATAACCCAAGCGGTAACCTTGATAGTCACAAGCAACACAGGGTACAAGAATTAAATCCACTTCTATGGGGTTTATGGTGGAAGCGTTGGGTGATGGTTCAATAATTCCATAAGTACCAGTTTTTACAAGATCGTTAGGCATCCAACAATGCCAAATCAGTGCATTATCAACGCACCGAGGAAATCCCCAACAGCGAGAAGTGTCTGTAAATAGAAAGCTGAGATTTGGTTCTTGACGAAAGCTGAAATAAGCAAGTATTGTTTTTGACTGAGCAAAAATAGATGTCTGTAGGAGGTTTTGGCAAATGCGATCGCTCTTTTGTTTCCACTCTGCTACAGACATGGACTGACGTTTTTTGAGTTGCGTTCGCCTTAATTCCGTTTTTTTCATTAAAAATCTCACACCACAGCAATTCCATCCCCAACTTGTACCCCAAGATACAACTATTATAGGTCAAACATGGAAAGTAACCGTCCACGTGGTGAGCAAAAAAGTGTCCGCTCTAAAATCATACGGAATCAGTCGTTATAAGGTTGTGGGTTGAGAATCTCTATATCCCCAGGCGATACTTGCCTAACTCCACCAGTAGGATATAAGTCTTCTGAATTGTTACAACTCATTGAGCGCAACGTGTCTTATGGAACAACTCAGATGACAGCAACCACTCATTCTTCGCAATTATTGAGGCTTGTAAACCAACAAACTCTAGAATATGCTTCATTACAGCCATTTTCAGGTAAATAGACCACAGTCGTAGGGGCGCGGCGGCCTTGCGCCCCTACCAACGGTGTGGTTCATTTAGGTGAAAACTGCTGTAACTTATCGCGTTGAGGGTAGAGCTGATGCTCAAGTTATGAGAATTTTAGATATTCCTGACGCCAAACGTGTCATTACAGAGCAAAGTCTAGGACGCCTTTATGAATCAGCATGGTTGGAAAATGTTATGGAATTTATGGAATGAGCGTGCAGCAGCATCGCTTGTACCGTTAGCCAGGAGGAAGGCAATCGCATTCCATGTCTTTAGTCGGCTTTAGCCCTACCTACAGTGCCTAAATTTTTCAGAAATCATTTATGATTCCTATAGCTGGCTATATTACTGATGTTTAGACTGTGACATTTTCAACGGAAGGTAAATTGTAATGGCATTTAGCAATTACAAAAGTATTAGTGCAGTTGTTAAAAAGTTTCAAATTAAGTACATACAATCTAATTTTATAATGGAAGTCGATTTTGCTGTAAAAGAATCTTTCCAAGAAGAATTAGATTTGTTATTTACAGATGGAGTTATTGATAATTCCGAAGATGCTATTTGTGAAAATCTGATTTATCCAGTCTTGAAAGATGTCTGGAAAATTTATCGAAGCCAATTAACACTTTGGAGTCATGAAACATTAGCTTACGATGAAGATTTGTCTGGTGTTCCAGACTACACGGTGACACAGCGAAATCCTTTAGCAACGATTGTTTTTGATAAACCCTATTTTTTAACTGTTGAAGCAAAGCAAGATAAATTTGAAGAAGGTTGGGGTCAGTGCTTAGCTGAAATGATAGCAGTACAGCGAATCAATAATGATTTTCAAATGAATGTTTTTGGTATTGTTTCTAATGGTAAAATCTGGCAGTTTGGCAAGTTGACTGCTGATGTTTTTACTAGAAATAAAAATATTTATGTAATTCAAGATTTAGATAAGTTATTTGCTGCAGTTAATTATGTTTTTCAGCAGTGTGAGTTGCAAATAAATCAGAATATTTGATAAAAATAGGACTTACGCAACTTCAAAAGCATTGCGGGTATTTCACGTGTTGCAGATCCCCCCAACCCCCCTTAAAAAGGGGGGCTTTGCGTAAGTCCTAAAAAATTACAATGAGTTCGCATATCTTCTTTGCAAAATGGGTAACTTATCATCAAGACTCTCAGTTATCAACTCATTTATGCTTGCTTCACTAAGAATTGCTACTTGGAATTTGGAGAAACCCAAACCCAATGGATGGAGTAAAAATCCAATTATTCTTGAAAAAATACAAGAAATTAATGCTGATATCTGGATTTTGACAGAAACTAATGATGCTATTAATCCAGGAGAGCAATATTTTCAAGCTGCTAGTTATTCCAAACCGGAATGGGATGGTTTTAAATATACAACTATTTGGTCTCGTTTGCCTATTATACGACATTGGCAAACCTATGACCCTTGGATTAGTGTTTGTGCGGAAATTCTCACTCCTATAGGAAACTTGTTAGTGTATGGAACAATTATCACTTATGCTCATGATGATGTTCTAAATGGGAAGGCAAAAATTTGGGAACGCCATTATGAATCTATTCAAAGTCATAGTCGAGATTGGAGAAAATTGAACAAACTTTTGCCTTTATGTGTCGCTGGTGACTTTAATGAAGCTTTGAGTCAGCCTTTTAGCTATGGAACTCCTAAAGGACGAGAAATGCTTCGTCAAGGGTTGGAGCAAAGCAACTTAGTTTGCGTGACTGCTAATCATGAACTTGGCTATAATATTGACCATATTTGCCTGAGTTTGGATTGGGCAAAAAGAGTACAAAATACGAACAAATGGCAAGCTTATAAAACTAATGGTCATCCGGTTACTGACCACTTTGGCGTTTATGTAGATTTATTTTTTGATACTTCTGTTAGCTGAATACGGGAGGCGGAGCCTCCGGTGAGGCATTCCCAGGCAGAGCCTGGGAACGAGGGTGAGGCGGAAGTTGGGGATCTAAGGGATCTAACTTTTCACGATATTAAGCAGCGTTTTTACGCCACCAGTCAATTGTATTTTTCAGCCCTTGCTTAAAGTCCACTTGGGCAGTGAAACCAAAGGCTTTCTTGGCTCGTTCTGTATCTAAACAACGTCGGGGTTGACCGTTAGGTTTATCTGTTTCCCAAACTATTTCGCCTTCAAATTCCATTAACTCACATATAAGATGAATTAAGTCGCGTATGGAAATTTCATAACCCGTTCCCAAGTTGACGGGTTCGGAATCATTGTAGTATTGGGTACCTATGACGATCCCTCGTGCTGCGTCTTCTGAATATAAAAACTCACGAGTTGGACTACCGTCACCCCAAACTGGAAGTTTCTTTTCTCCTTTTATCTGCGCTTCATAAACTTTGCGAATTAACGCTGGGATAACATGAGAACTTCTGGGGTCAAAGTTGTCTTCGGGTCCGTATAAGTTCACTGGCAACAGGTAAATACCATTAAAGTTATATTGTTGGCGGTACGCTTGCAGTTGAACGAGAAGGGCTTTTTTGGCGATTCCATAAGGGGCGTTTGTTTCCTCTGGGTAGCCATTCCACAGGTCATCTTCTTTAAATGGAACTGGGGTAAATTTGGGGTAGGCACAAATGGTACCAACACAGATAAATTTTTCTACTCCAGCTTGATAAGCAGCATGAATTAACTGCGTACCCATCATTAAGTTGTCGTAGAACAATTCAGCTGGTTTTTCACGGTTAAGACCTATTCCACCAACATGGGCGGCTAGGTGTATGATAATATCTTGTTGATCGACTGCTCTTTGACAATTTTCCCATGTCCGCAAGTCGCATTCACGCGATCGCGTCACTGTAATCTTATTTTGGTCAGCCCCAGCTTTACAAAGTTGGTCAATGACTTGACGCCCCAAGAAACCGGCTCCACCAGTCACGAGAATGCGTTTGTTCTTAAGTTCTAAGGTGCTCATTTTTTGTCCTCATAGTAGAAAAAGCGATCGCTCATTACTAATGGCCGATTAGAAATGGAGCACACCCAGTTCTTGCCGAATCATAGCATTGTCTTGCAACACCTTTGCGACTTTACCATTAGGCGAGTTGAGACCTATTGCTTGCAAGTCAGCTTCCACCATAATGGCAACCAGTTGCTCAAATGTTACCGATGGAGTCCAGTTTAACTTTTGCCGTGCTTTCGTCGAATCCCCAATCAATAAATCCACTTCCGCCGGACGAAGATAGCGCTCATCAAACTCTACGTAGTCTTGCCAATTCAGATTGACATAACCAAATGCCAGTTCTAAAAACTCTCGTACCGAATGAGTTTCCCCCGTTGCGATCGTGTAATCATCAGGCTCCGATTGCTGTAGCATCAACCACATAGCTCTTACGTAATCTTTAGCATAACCCCAATCCCGCTTTGCATCCAGATTCCCCATGTATAACTTTTTCTGTCTGCCCGCAAAAATTCTAGCAACCGCCATTGTTATTTTGCGCGTCACAAAAGTTTCACCGCGTCTGGGGGACTCATGATTGAACAAAATACCATTACAAGCAAACATGCCGAAGGATTCGCGGTAATTAACTGTTTGCCAGTGAGCGTAAACCTTAGCACAGGCGTAAGGGCTGCGGGGATAAAACCGTGTCGTTTCTTTCTGTGGAATTTCTTGTACCAAACCGTACATTTCCGAAGAACCTGCTTGGTAAAATCTCACTTGAATCCCTGTCCGGTGCTGATAGTCGCGAATTGCTTCTAACAGACGTAAGGTTCCCATTCCCACTGAATCAACCGTATATTCTGGCGAATCAAAGCTAACCCGAACGTGGGATTGAGCGCCCAAATTATAAATTTCCACTGGCTGAACTTCTTCCAGAATCCGGCGCAAAGTCGTCCCGTCTGTTAAGTCGCCATAATGGAGAAGTAACTTCACTCCCTCTTTGTGAGGGTCTTCATATAAGTGATCGATACGGTCTGTGTTGAAAGTTGAAGTTCGACGGATGATACCGTGAACTTCATAACCTTGCTCTAGCAAAAATTCGCTCAGGTATGAACCATCCTGACCAGTAATACCAGTAATTAACGCTCGCTTCCGTTGCGTCATGCTTAACTTTTCCTTGTTGTGACTGCTGAAATGTTTACAGAAAACCCTGGTATAACCTAACAGGTATTTGTCCAATTGCCCAATGGGAAACCTACGAATCCCACTGGCACTTTAGCCGCTCGACATAAGTGAATCTGCTGAATTGAATGCTCGCTGTGAGGCTTATCCAACTTAACGAAAAAATTTCTATCGTTTTTGTAATGTTTTTGTAATCTTCATTTAAAATTCATATATAATCGATTCTTATTAAGATTGTATGAAAATTTGAGTTGTAAAAATTCATGAAAGATCCCCAACTTCTTTAAGAAGTCGGGGAGCGGCAAAAAAACTGCACAGCAAAAAGTCAAAAGCCAAAAAAAGTTCCTCATCCAATTTTGACTTTTGACTGTGTAATTTATTTAGGGTATTAGCTAGATCGACGCAATATTAATAGGCTCCATTATTTTTAGGAATAACGACAACGCCGATAGTTTTAAAAATTATCCACAAATCCAACCACAAGTTACGGAATTTGACATAATGCAGATCTATTTGAATCCGTCGCGGATAAGGAATATCATTGCGTCCGGAGACTTGCCACAGCCCAGTAATTCCCGGTCTGATTGTAAGAATCTGGTCTATGTAACAACCATATTTCGGTAACTCTTCTTCTACTAAAGGTCGCGGTCCTACAACACTCATATCTCCTTTTAGTACATTCCAGAACTGAGGAAATTCATCCAAGCTAGTAATTCGTAAGAAACGACCAATCTTGGTAATTCTGGGATCGTGTTTGAGCTTAAAATTTGTCTCAAACTCGTCTCGCAGATGAGGCGATGTTTCCATTATTTGAACTAGGACTTCATCGGCATTGGTTACCATTGTTCGGAATTTAATACAATTAAAAGGTTTGTAATTTTTACCGACCCTTTCCTGAATATAAAAAATTGGACCATCCGAGCTCAAAGCAATCAGCAAGCCCAAGAGTAAATACACAGGGGAAAATAAAATAAGTACCAATAGCGAAAACACAATGTCGAATAGTCGCTTGGCAAACTCTCCGTTTAAAGCCTGGAAAGACAAACCTTTGGGTTTTATTCGAGGCGTCTTTTTTGGTTGACCGCGTTTAAAGAAGGTACGCGAGCGTTTCCCGGAGAGGAGTGAGCTCTGGGCAGTCATCATACTCCTTAACAATCCACACCACACATAGTCCCAATCTTAAAGCTAAAAGGAGTTCCTATGGATTGGCAATTTGCCAATCCTTAGCAAAACAAGACCATCAATTGGGTAATGGTCTTTTTTCTAAACACGTATTTAAGAAGCCTAGGTAGCGCTCGGCAAAGATTTGCGGGGAAAACTGGGTAGCGTGAACTCGGGCATACTCGGGGTTGAATTTCCCTTGATACGCTTCAAAGGTTTCTACTGCGTCTACTAATGCGGCTTCAGTTTGTTCCTTGAAAAATATACCAGTTCCCGTATCACCAAAGTCACGAAAATCTCGCACTGTTTCCAGTGCTCCTCCCGCACCATAAGCGATAACTGGGGTGCCGCAGGCTTGCGCCTCTACTAAAGCAATCCCAAAATCTTCACAGGCTGCATATACAAATCCTTTGGCGTTTGCCATATACTTTTTCACAACATCATCGGGTTGCCAGCCCAGTACTTGTATATTGCTATTTGCTATCCTGCGGATCGTTTTCATCTCTGGTCCTGTTCCAATTATGACTAACGGTAGTTGCAGTTTATTAAATGCCCTGACTATCAACGATACTTGTTTATAAGTTACCAACCGGGAAACGATTAGGTAAAAATCCTCCTTATCTGGCAAAAATGGACAGCGATCGACATTAACTGGTGGGTAAATAACTTCCGCTTCTCGTCGATAGCAGCGCCAAATACGGCGAGCTGTATGTTTGGAGTTAGCAATAAAGTAATCCACACGATTTGCTGTCGATACATCCCATTGGCGTAAACCATGCAGCAAATAGCGTGTTAACCAACCAGGGATACCACTACCTAGCTTACTGTGATTTAGATAATCGAAGGTGAGATCCCAGGCATAACGCATGGGACTGTGACAGTAACAAATGTGTACTTGATCGGGTGTGGTCAGGACTCCTTTAGCAACAGCGTGAGATGAAGACAGAATAACGTCATATTCCCGCAAGTCTAGCTGTTCTATGGCTAGTGGCAACAAAGGTAAGTATTTTTGTACACCTTGTCGGGCAAATGGGAGATGCTGAAGAAATGTTGTGCCAATTTTCCGTTTGTATAAATAGCTTTCGGGATTGATGGATTCAAAGTCGATGAGAGCGTATAAATCAGCATCAACGCGATCGAGAACCTCTTGCACAACAAGTTCCGAACCACCAGTGGCTTTCGGTGTCAGCCATTCATGAATCAAAGCATACTTCAAAGACACAACTAACTATGAGTATTTGGTAGAGAACACGCTTCGGTCAGTCACCTAGAGGATGAAGTAACGAAGTAAGAATTTTTCATGCTTTATCCTTTATCCTTCATACTTCTATCCTTTATCTTTCATACTTCCTATTGTCACCAAAAGACGTAATTCTCTCAACAGAGGTTCCAGGGAAACACCACAACCTGTTACTCTCAAATTGGGTCACTCCATAAATTAACTGACGAAGGAAATAATAATTTATGCGAATTCTTATTGTGGGTGGCACTCGGTTCATTGGTGTTTACCTCACTAAACAACTGGTGGAACAGGGGCATGAAGTCGTTCTGTTCAATCGCGGTAATCGTCCGGTACCCACCGAAGGGGTAGGACAAATTACAGGCGATCGCACTGATGCTACTCAACTCAAGGAGAAATTATCCCACGAAAATTTTGATGCCATTTTTGACAATAACGGAAGGGAACTTTCTGATACTCAACCACTTGCGGAAATTTTTCAAGATCGCATACAACATTTTGTATACATGAGTTCTGCTGGAGTGTATCTGAAATCCGACCAACTGCCTCATGTAGAAGGGGATACAATCGATCCTAAAAGTCGCCATCTTGGTAAGCACGAAACAGAAGCGTATTTAACACAACTGGGATTGCCTTTCACCTCCATTCGCCCTACGTATATTTACGGTGCTTTAAATTATAACGACCTCGAAGCTTGGTTTTTTGACAGAATCGTTCGCAATCGTCCCATCCCCATCCCAGGTAATGGCTTACACATTACCCAATTCGGACACGTTAAAGACTTAGCAACAGCAATGACCAAAGTTTTGGGCAATCCCAACGCTGTGAAACAAATTTACAACCTATCAGGCGATCGCTACGTGACATTTGACGGCTTAGCCCGCGCCTGTACTGTAGCAGCAGGCAAAGAACCTAATGAACTCAAAATTGTACATTACGATCCCAAAAAATTTGATTTCGGCAAACGCAAAGCCTTTCCCTTGCGCCTACAGCACTTTTTTGCTTCTGTGGAGAAAGCAAAAACACAATTAAACTGGCAACCCGAATATGACTTAGTTTCCGGTCTCAAGGACTCTTACCACAATGATTATCTAGTTTCAGGTCGCGATCGCACGGAAATCGATTTTTCTGTTGATGAAGAGATTCTCAAGTCTTCATAAATTTCTTGTGAAACAAAAGTCTCTTGTGAAACAAAAGTCTCTTGTGAAACAAAAGTCTCTTGTGAAACAAAAGTCTCTTGTGGAACATAAATCTCTTGTGGAACATAAATCTCTTGTGGAACATAAATCTCTTGTGAAACATAAATCTCTTGTGGAACATAAATCTCTTGTGAAACATAAATCTCTTGTGGAACGGGCGTCTCGCCCGTTAGCAATTATGAATAAACCTCAATACCAACCAAAAAACGTTTTAACCTGTCGCGCCCGGTTAGGAGAAAGCCCAGTTTGGGATACAACACAAAAGCTGCTTTACTGGGTCGATATTTATAACTACAGAGTCCATCAATTTAACCCTGCTACCGGGCAAAACTCATTTTTTGATGTTGGAGATGTTGTGGGTTGTGTAGCCCTTGCTGGAGCAAATCGACTCATTATGGCGCAACGCGATCGCTTAGCATTTCTTAACACCCAGACAGGAGAAATTACACCCATCATCCAAGTTGAGACAGATAAGCCAAATAACCGCTTTAATGACGGCAAATGCGATCCTCAAGGTCGCTTTTGGTTTGGTTCCATGAGCCAGGAAAAATCTCAAGCCTGTCTTTATCGCTACGATTCTGATAACTCACTCCATTTAATGGAAACAGGATTGACAGTTAGCAACGGTTTGGGTTGGAGTTCCAACGGAAGAATATTTTACCTAACCGATTCCGACCAGCAAAAAATCTTTGCATACGACTTTGATGCACAAACAGGTAATATTAGCAACCGTCGCGTATTTGTCGATCTCACTCACGAAACATTCTTTCCCGATGGATTGACCGTAGATAGTGAAGGGTATATTTGGTCAGCCATGTGGGAAGGAGGATGTGTAATTCGCTTTGATACTACAGGGAAAGAAGTTTTGCGGATCGAATTGCCCGTGAAATATCCCACCAATTGCACTTTCGTTGGCGAAGATTTGAAATCGCTTTACATCACCACTGCCTCTGTCGGGATTAGTCAAGCAGAAATTGACAAAAGTGTTTCTTCCGGGGACTTATTTGAAGTGCAAACCGATATTACTGGGCTACCTTCCTATCATTTTCGTTCTTCAATTTAATGAAAATGGTAGATACACTTAACTGAATAAAAGGTCAGACAAAGTTTCAACGAGAATACACCCTTCATTAAAGAAGAAAGAACCCTGTACCTGAAGAGGAATAATTAGAAGTATGCTTGATTCTCAAAGCGCTTTTCTCAGTCAAAAGTAGTATTTGTGACATACCTCTATGGTAGTACTGTTTGCTAGAATGACATTGAGATGTAGCGATCTCACTCCTACACTGGTTAAGTAGCGCGATTCGGATGGGTGCCGTTAGCTTTGCTATCGCATTTTGAATGGAAGAAGCACAAGAGAAGATTGTTCTGACTTACGAGACGGCTGATGGTCGAGTCCCCTTTGATGAATGGTTGGACGCTTTAAGGGATACAAAAGGTCGTGCAGTTATTCGTGCCCGTATTAACCGAGTTAGGCTAGGTTTAATGGGAGATTGTAAGCCTGTAGGAGATGGGATTAGTGAGGCTCGAATTGATTTTGGTCCCGGATACCGGGTTTATTTTGCTCGGGAAGGTAACACAATCATTATCCTGTTGTGCGGAGGCGATAAAAGGAGCCAAACTCAGGATATTTCCAAGGCTAAAGAGTATTTACTTGATTATAGGAGTCGTGACGATGGCTAGAAGCAGAAGTTATCAACAGAACTTATTTAAAGCTTTACAAGACCCAGAAGAAGCTAAAGAATACTTAAATGCTGCTTTAGAAGATCCCTCACCAGAGGTGTTTCTCTTAGCTCTACGGGATGTAGTTGAGGCTAATAAAGAAGGGTTACAACTAGAGATAAAAACTAGTTCTAATGGTGAAAGTTTATCGACAACACTGTCTAACAAAAATAATCCTGAGTTAGCCAATATCAAGAACATTTTAAGTAGTTTGGGTTATCGTCTAGCTATTGAATTAGAATCACCAGCATGATTAATTAAGAATTATACACGCATATGGTTCTAAACACCCAATAATTCGGTTAAATGTTGGTGGGTTACATTCCTCAAACGCCACTTCACTTAACGGGAGAAACCCCCGCACTTTTTGTAGCTCCCCAACCGACACTCTTCTTAATATTTACTTTATAAATCATTTCCCAATCATAATTTTCTGACCATCTGAAGTGTCGCTGTTATTCGATGGCAAAAGATAAATAACTCCAGAAATTAACGTCAGAGTAACGGAAATCCAAAAAGCGATAAGAGAAAAGAAACGCCATTCAGGTAAAGGAGCAATTAAAAGTGCGATCGCTACAATTTGACTGACAGTTTTGAGCTTTCCCCAAATATTAGCCCCCGTAACTTTAGGTTGACTCACGCGCCAACCTGCGATCGCCAACTCTCGTGCCAAAATCAGAAAAACACCCCAAGCCCGAACCCTTCCTAATTCAATCAACACGAGTAGAGGTGCGAGTACCAAAAACTTATCTACCAACGGATCGAGAAACTTACCCAAATCGCTAATTTGATTGAGTTTTCGGGCTAAATAACCATCCAACCAATCTGTCAGAGAAGCAACCAGAAAAATTGCTACACAAATCCATTGCAATTTAGGCTCTGGACTGTACAAAAGATACAGCAGAAATGGTATCCCTAATAAGCGAGAGAAGGTGATCCAGTTTGGTAAAGTCATAGAATTTTATATCTCAGTTCACTCTGTTGTATTACTGTATCTAACAGAAAAACTCAAGCAAACTAAAAATCAGTATTTGCAGTTTCACTCTCCTTTGTCCTGACTTTATCATGACTCAACCAATGGATTTAGACGTGAGAACAGAACGCGATTCAATGGGCGATCGCTCTATACCAAGTAGCGCTTATTACGGCATTCAAACACTACGGGCAACAGAAAACTTCCCTATAAGTGGCATTAAACCCTTACCCACTTACGTAGACGCGGGTATTATCATCAAAAAAGCTACAGCAATTGTCAACGGTAAACTAGGGTGTATCCCCCAAGACATAAGTCAGGCAATTGTGCAAGCTGCGGATGAAGTACTATCAGGTAAATTACGCGACCAATTTGTAGTAGATGTTTACCAAGCAGGTGCAGGCACTTCTCATCACATGAATATTAACGAAGTTTTAGCGAATCGAGCGCTAGAAATTCTTGGAGAAGAAAAGGGCAATTACAAACGTGTTAGCCCAAATGACCATGTAAACTACGGTCAATCGACCAATGATGTGATTCCTACAGCAATTCGTATTGGTGGATTGCTGGCATTATCAAGAACACTACACCCAACATTAGAAAACGCCATAACAGCACTCGAAGACAAAGCCCAAGAATTTCAAAATGTCGTCAGATCTGGCAGAACCCATATGCAAGATGCTGTACCCGTGCGCTTGGGTGAAAACTTCCGTGCATGGGCGCACATCCTTACAGAACACCAAAACCGAATATACACAGCTTCTTCCGACTTAATGATACTCGGTTTGGGAGGCAGTGCAGCAGGTACGGGGTTAAATACTCACCCTCAATATCGAGCATCTGTAGTCCAAACGATTTCAGAGATCGTGAACTTTCCCCTAGAACCAGCACCACACCTGATGGCAGCAATGCAAAGTATGGCACCATTTGTCAATGTTTCTGGTGCTTTACGCAATTTAGCTCAAGACCTAATCAAAATATCTCACGATTTGCGGTTGATGGATTCCGGACCAAAAACAGGTTTAAAAGAAATTCAGTTACCACCAGTTCAACCGGGTTCCTCAATCATGCCAGGGAAGTATAACCCTGTGATGGCAGAAATGACATCAATGGTATGCTTTCAGGTTATGGGTTACGATAATGCGATCGCTCTAGCTGCACAAGCAGGACAACTAGAACTCAACGTCATGATGCCCCTCATTGCCTATAACCTCATTCACAGCATCGAAATTCTTGGCAACACCATTGCTGCTTTAACCGAACGTTGTATCAAAGGAATTACCGCCAATCGAGAACGTTGTTTGGCATACGCTGAAGGGAGTTTAGCTCTAGTCACAGCCTTAAATCCCCATATAGGTTACTTAAATGCGGCGGCTGTTGCTAAAGAATCCTTAGAAACAGGACAGTCTTTACGCCAGATAGTTTTAGAACGGGGGTTAATGACTGAAGAAGAATTAGCCCAAGTATTAAACCTGGAACAAATGAGTGCCATTGTGCCTCTTACTATACAGGACGGCAAGTCGGAATAATGAAGAAAGGAGGAAGATAAAAGTCATGTTGTCTTCCTTCTTTACTCTTTCCTTGTTGTTAATATAACTATGCCGACTCAAACACCATCCGTCAGCTTAATTCGTGCAACTTCATACGAACGTGACACACTCCGGGATTCATTAGAAACACTGCTAGAACCCTTGGGAGGAATAACAGCGTTTGTGAAACCGGGGAACCGAGTCTTACTCAAACCCAACTTGCTGACAGGCGCACGTCCTGGGAAAGAGTGTACTACTCGCCCCGAACTGGTTTATGCCGTAGCCCAAATGGTTATAGAAGCAGGTGGCAAACCCTTTTTAGGTGATAGCCCTGCTTTTGGTAGTGCTAGAGGAGTAGCAGTAGCAAGCGGATATCTGCCAGTTCTTGAAGAACTCAAATTGCCAGTCGTCGAATTTCACGGACATCGTTATCAAACAATTAGCGAAGAGTTTAACCATCTGCTGTTATCCAAAGAAGCTATGGAAGCAGATGTTACGATTAACCTACCCAAGGTAAAGTCTCACGTTCAGTTGGTACTTACCTTGGGAGTCAAAAACTTGTTTGGCTGCGTTCCAGGTAAAATGAAAGCCTGGTGGCACATGGAAGCAGGCAAAGACGCAAACCGATTTGCGGAAATGTTGGTAGAAACAGCCAGGACGATCGATCCGGATTTGACCATTGTAGATGGCATTATCGGTCATGAAGGCAACGGACCGAGTGGAGGAGAACCCCGCGCATTGGGAATATTAGGAGCATCATCAAATGTTTTTGCTTTAGATAGAGCAATGATAGACATTTTGAACGTCTCACCAGAACAAGTTCCAACCGTTGCTACATCCAAGCGGTTAGGATTAGTTGGCGAACTTAATGAGATTTACTTTCCCAATCTGCATCCCGGCTTGTTAAAGATGAACAATTGGCGTTTACCAGATAAGTTCATACCCATTGACTTTGGTATGCCTCGCGTTATCAAGTCTACGTTCAAACATCTTTACATTAAATTTATCAAAGAACCCATAAGTGCCTACAAAGCTTAATCCAAAGCTCTATGCCCAATGCCCGTTGCCCATAAGTGCAAACTCTGTTACAAAAATTAAAAAATTGCCAGAGTAAGCTGAAAGTACCCTCCGATTGCTTAACCAAACCGCCCTAATCTAGTGGCGGTTTTTTATTTGGAGCAATGGGAATTGGGCATGGGGCATGGAGAATTGGGCATTATTCAAGTCATTTATTACCCAATGTCCAATTCCCATTACCCTATTTCCTAACAAGTATATTCATCAGATTTTCTCACTTAATCTGAAAAAAAATTATGAGTAAAATTACTGATAAAAATTTCTCAACACTTGTATTTTCTCTGTAATTGTTCGGTATTGATTTATTGTTAAAAAACTTATATTGCTTCTCACAGTCTGAAGTGTCTAAAAAATTTAAGTATTTTTACTTAAAAAAATAAAATACATAGAGAAATTAATAAGAGCGTCAAATCTCTCCCTTGAAAAAGACAACTGAGGAGAAAAGCGAATATTCCATACGACTGTGAGTTTGGGTAGCGATCGCTAAATACAAAACACCGAGATTCTCTCTTGAGAGCAGTACGCACAAAATAAAAAGTTGTAAATTTTAATGCTATATTACTGGACGATGCGGAGAGCAAAGATTACAATAGAAGCCCTTACTGCTTTGCGCTATTAAACACAAGGGAAAAAATAAAATGTTCAATTTTAGCTTTTTATCGAGTATTTTCTGTATCAAAAAAAGAGGTATACCAAGTTTTAAACATGATTGATATTCTTTATAAATACAGAGATTGCTGTAAAAAAATAGCTAAAATAACAACAAGCCTCTCTAGAAAAGAGGAAAACTACAAGTGGTGTATCTAGCCTCAACTGTTATGAATTCAAATTCTCAATCTGTCAACCAAAGCGACACGTATTCCCATCGATTGGCAGATATTGTGGGAACTGGGATTGGTTTATTGACTTTGACATTACCTCTATTTATTATCGCTCACTATTCTCCAAACAACATCCGTACTTCTCCCCAACCTGCGATTGAAAGAGTCAAAAGTAGTGGTTAATGGTTGGTAGGATGCGGCGGTAACAGCGTCCCTACAGTAGTTAATGATGAAACTCTCTCTACCCTCTCTTCTCCGTTTATCTTTCTTCTTGTGACCTACTAGGGATAGAATCTTACACTGGGAGCTATGCACATAGCTCTCATTGTTTATAGTAAGTAAACGGAGTGTTGTCGTGGACTTATCTCGGATTCCAGCTCAGCCCAAACCAGGTCTGCTTAACGTTTTGATTGAAATTGCAGGCGGAAGCAAAAACAAATACGAATATGATAAAGACCTACAGGCTTTTGCTCTGGACAGAGTTCTTTATTCATCAGTAAAGTACCCCTATGACTATGGTTTTGTACCTAACACTCTAGCTGATGATGGCGATCCGCTTGATGGCATTGTCATTATGGATGAGCCAACTTTTCCAGGATGCGTGATTGCTGCAAGACCAATTGGTATGTTAGAGATGATAGATGGTGGCGATCGCGATGAAAAAATTCTTTGCGTTCCTGACAAAGACCCCCGATACGCTCACGTCAAATCTATAAAAGACATTGCACCACATAGATTGGCTGAAATAGAAGAATTTTTCCGCACTTACAAAAATTTGGAGAAAAAGGTTACAGAAATCCTCGGATGGCAAGATGTTGATACAGTATCACCATTGGTAGAAAAGTGTATCAAAGCTGGTAGCGAAAAAGCTCAGTGACCACCTGACCAGTGACTAGTGACTAGGGAGAAGGGAAAAATTTATACCTAAGTCCCCAATCCCCAGTCGCCAATCGCCATTACCCCTTATCCCCAGAGGGGACCCCGAGTTCCCCAATCGCCAAGGTATAATTTAGACTCATAACTGAAACCTCATAACTGTTTTGCAATGCAGCGCACGCTCCTCTTAGCAAAAATTCACAATTGTACTCTCACAGCAGCAAATATCAACTATGTGGGAAGTATCAGCATCGATTCCCTTCTAATGGATAAAGCAGGTATCTTACCCTATGAGTACGTGCATGTAGTGAATATAAACAATGGCGAGCGTTTTACGACTTATGCGATTCCAGCACCAGCTAATTCTGGAGCAATTGAGTTAAATGGAGCCGCCGCACGTCTAGGCATTATGGGCGATCGCTTGATTATAATGTCTTACGGGCAGTTCAGTTTGGAAGAGTTAAAAACACACTCTCCCACCGTAGTCCTTGTGGATGAAAAAAACCGACTAATGGAAGTGCGGCGTTACGACGATCTGCTCAGTAAGACTTAATTTTGACAAATATGCCAAACTCTGAACTGTCGCCTTTGCAAAACTATCTCACTCAAGAGCAACTGACTGAAGTTGAAAAACCAGCATTGGATTTTTTAGTACAATTTTGGGGCGTGCGGGGTTTGATTCCCAGCCCAGGTAGCAACACCAGTCGATATGGTGGTAATACGGCTTGTGTAGAGATGCAAGTTGGCAAAAAACGTTTAATTTTTGATGGAGGTACTGGTTTACGCTTACTTGGGAGAAGTTGGCTTCCTGAGACTGTAGAAGCTCATGTATTCTTCACCAACTCCCAATCAAACCGCATTCAAGGATTTCCTTTTTTTACACCTGCATTTATTACAGAAAATTGTTTTCATATTTATGGGACAGCAGCGTTAAATGGAGCCTCTATCAAACAATGCCTTTGCGATCAAATGCTTCAACCGCACTTTCCCTACCCATTACAAATTATGCGATCGGACTTGCACTTTCACAATTTTGCTCCAGGTAAGGTTTTTAAAGTAGATGATATTACGATCGCAACAGCATTAATTAATCATCATCAAAAATCAGTAGGCTACCGAGTGACTTGGCAAAATTATGATGTTGCTTACATTACAGATCTACATCAGAGCTTAAGCGATGTAGATAAAGAACACATTGCACAACTTACCAAAGACGTAGATTTATTGATTGCTAACGCAACCTATACACCTCCATCCATACGAAACCATCAGCACGCCGAAATTTACTGGAAGACGGCTGTTGATTTAGCTCAAAATCTTGACGCTAAATTGCTTGTCATTTCTCACCATCATCCAGACGACTGTGATGATTTTCTCGATGAAGTGCAAACAGAAGTTCAATCAATATTCCCCAAAGCCATATTAGCTCGTGAGGGTTTGGTTTTAACAGTGACCAGTGACCAGTGACCAGTGACCAGTGACCAATGACTAAATTCTTTGAGAAAGTTCTTGAAGTTTCTCAGCAACTGCACCACTTGTTAATAATTTTTTTGCCTTAGCTATACCCTCTTGCATATCCGAGCAAATTCCAGAACGCCAGAGGTAAAATCCTCCATTCCATAAAGCTGTGTCCATAAGTTCCGAAGGTTTACCATCCAAGACTTCTTTGATGTTCGCAATCAGTTCTTCCAAAGAACCCAAAGGTACATTTTTCATAGCAAAGCCATAATCACGAGCAGTTAAATGCAATCGTTCTATGGGTACTGTATCCGCTTCTTTGGGTGTTGCTCCCAAACCAATGATAGCTGTGCGATCGCGTGGTAAGTCACAACTCCCTTCCAAACCCTTTACTGTTGTAAAATCAGTAATTCCTTGTAACGCTAGCGCTGTTTGGAATAAACCTTCTGTAGGTGGATGAACGAATCCGGTAATAATATGAGCATTCCCCGCATAAGGACACCAAATCAATTCCATCGTCGCAAACGGAGGGCGCTTACCCAACTGATCGCGATATTCCCAAAGACTTTCAGTTAAGGGAAAATGATGAGGAGTATAAATAAATCCTATTCCCGTTTGCTCAAATATGTGCTGAGTTTTTTCTAATGACAACTCAGTCCAATCGACACCCAATCTTTGCCAAATATCAATCAATGGTAAGCCATATTTAGTTGGTTTGCGATCGCCGCCATGCATGACTGTTGGCTGTCCGGAGACTGCGAGTAGCAAAGCTGTTACAGGGCTAATAGGAGCAGTGCGAGTTCTACCATCATAAGGTATGCCCAAAACAATCGCTTTGCGTTCGCCCTTGGCGCAAGCCGTACCCGGCTTATCGCTAGTAACTGGTTGTAATTTTGGTCCCAATTCATGGTATGTGTCCAACATACCCGCTATCTCTTCTGCTGTAGGACGTTTAATCCGGTGAGCAATCAGAAACGCTCCTATTTGGGCTGGAGTTGCTTCTCCTAGTAGCATCATCCTTGTTGCCGTGGCTGCTTCAGCACGAGTTAAACTCTCAGAAGTATGTTCGCCACTGCCTACCTTTTTTAGTAATTCCCTGAATACTGTACTCATTTGTCACTGGTCACTGGTCACTGGTCACTGGTCACTGGTCACTGGTCACTGGTCACTGTTACGAAGCAGACCACAAGATAGATTCTGCTTGTGGGGGAATACTTTCTTTGACTAGTTGCCAAAAATCTTTGATTGGAGGTATTTGCAGGCGATCGTGAGTTGTTACCATAACCACTCGGCGAGTAAAACTAGAACTGTCAGGTGCAGAACCATTATTAGTATTGGAGGTTAGAGTTCGTACAGCAAGAGTTGGGTCATTGCGAGCTTCAACAAGGGCTGAATAAGGTAGCAACGCTACAAGTTCTCCTTGACGCACCACTCCCCTGAAAGCATCGAGGGTATTAACTTCTAAAGCTGCTTGTAGCCGAGCTTCCAATCTCTCAAATCTATCTTGTACTAAACGTTGCATCCCATAACCGTCCTTAAAGACGACTTGCGGGTAACGAACAAGTTCTGACCAGGGAATACTTTCATATTGTGCTAGGGGATGACTTGTTGCTGTTAAAACTTCTATTGGTTCATCATAAAGGACTTCAACCACCATTTCTTTACCAGCAGTCAAAAAGCGATTATTCATAACAATCGCCAAATCCACCAATCCATCTTTCAGGACTTTTAATGCTCGGTCACTCCCTAGTGAGGTTACCCGCAATTGCACTTCTGGATATTCATGACAGAATTTTTGCAAAACTGGTGGCAAGTAATAAGCACATAATGAGTGAATTGCTGCAACACAAAGTTCTGGCTGTTTTCCAGCCAGCAAATCGCTTATCTCTTGTGTAGCACTTTGCCACTCCTGACAGATTTTACGAGCGCGGGGAAGTAAGCGCTCACCTGCTAGGGTTAACTTTGCTTGACTCGTTCTATGGAACAGTTCCAATCCCACATCTTCCTCTAGTGCCTGGATTTGACGACTGATTGTCGATTGGGTCACACCACATTTTCGTGCTGCTGCTTGGAAACTGCCAGATTCTGCGATCGCCAGAAAGGCTTGCAACTGCTCTAGTCGCATTTTTATGTAGCCTGAATTACACTTATGGCTGTCATTAAATTAACGTACTTTTTAGCATGAATTGGTACAGTGTGTTACAAGAATTTTTTCACGAGAAATTTTTAGACTGATTGAGGATGTACGATCGCTATCCCTTCCACACTTATAAAATCATCTACGTTAAAAGTCAGCAGATGAGTTATTCCATGAGCTAGCATGATAGCCATCAGCCTTACATCGTGGACGCGCTTACCTGATATTTTGTTAGCTGTTACACAATTTAACCAATAAGCAAATACCTGTGGAGTCTCCTCAAGAAGTGGAAATTGATTCAAAATATGCTCTATTTCTGTACTAGTTTGTTCGACACTCCAGCCGAAACCATTTACTGTAAGGGGACGAGTCGCAACTGCCCAAAATTCTATAATGTTTTGGCTAGTGATGTAAACATGATGTCCTTGCAAGAGAAGATTTGCAGTCGCTCTACCTGCCAATAGATGAACAGGAGAACTACTATCGCTCATCCTTAATTAAGATATTGGTGTCTAAAAGATAGGTTGCCATCAATCGTACATATTTTCTCGGCGTAATGCTTCATCAGGTAGGTTTGAACCATCTCTATGGCTCTGTACCCATTGCATCAAGTACTCTGCTCGCTCTTGAGGGGTAGCAGTTGCCCAAAATGGTTCTGATAAATTCTGCGGTGATAAAATCAAATTTCCGTTTCTGATTTCAATGGCAAAGCGCTTGTGAGGTTTAACTGCTTCTAAAATCTCTTTGGGCAAAGATAACGTACCATCTTCATTAACTTCGACAATCGAGTTCATCAGGATCTCCATAAAGTATGGCTATATTATGATAACTTTCTATCTTGTCCCTGACTTTCTCCATAACTGTCGAGAGATAAATTTTTCAGTGCGGCAATTGCATGCAATCTAACTTGTGCATCTCGATCTGCTTGCATCTGTGTTAATGTACTAATTGCTTGCTTGTTTCCTAATTGACCTAAAGATAAAGCGATCGCACTTCTAATACTCGAAATTTCAACTGCTGGATGATTTTCTCGAACAATCTCTAGTAAAATTTCTGTCGCTTTATCCTTAAGTGCTGAATGGCTGACTCTCCCTAGAACAGTAACGATTTCTTGCCACAAAGTCGGTACTTCCAAGTGATAGAATGCTTGTTGCAAACACTTTATACCCGATAATGTTCCGACCCAACTTAAAGCTCGGATGGCTTCCAATTGCAACCGGATTGGTGTATGAGGTGATATAAGCACCTGAAATAAGGGTTGTGCTGCACTGTCACCACCCATTTTAGAAAGAGCGCTCGCTGTTGCACAACATACGTCCAAGTTAAAATCATACAGCCTTGGTTGGAGTTTTGCTACCAAGTCTAACTCCGAACACAAATCGCGACGAAAACCCAAACCCAGCACAGCCTCTTTTCTCACTGAGGCGGCTACATCATCCAAAGCATTTAAAAGCACGGGTGGGACGCGAGGATCGTGAAAGCTGCTGAGTGCTTCAATCGCTACCACTCGTATTGTCACCTGTGGATCTTGTACCACACTTAATAAAGATGGAATAATTTCTTTGTGTCGAATACAAGCAAGTGCTTTCATCGCTAAAAGACGGGTTTCTTCAGTAAGAATTGGATTGTGATAGGAACTATTCTCACCAATGTCTTCTTTTACTAACAGTTCTGTCAAGGTAGCGATCGAGATTGTACCTATTTGCCCCAGTGCTGTTGCAGCTACTTCCTTTATCTCCTCATTTTCATGGTTCTTTAGCAATTCCATCAAAGGCGCGATCGCATCTCGACTTTTCAAATCGCCTAAAATTCTTGCTGCGTACCAGCGCAATTCTTCCTCTGCATCTTCATCTTGTAAAATAGCAATGAGTTTGGGGATCGCGATTTTGCCCAAGCGGGAAAATACTTTAGCAATTTCCCATCGTTGCTGAAAGTCCCCACCCTCTAGAGCTGAAAGTGCAAGTTCTAACAAATATTCTTGATTTTTCTCTTCTCCAGGATATTCTGAATTTTCTATTAGAGTCAACTGTTGCAAACTTTGAATTAGTAAAGACCAATCTGCTGCTTCATATGCCTCCTCTGCCTGTAACACTAGCTGATTAATATTATTCACAATTACCATACTTTCCAAATACATTTAATAGATTTATTGTAATCATTTGCATACAGAATTACAAAACCCGATTTCTTATAAGAAACCGGGTGACCTAGAAACTCTATTAATTAAACGTGCTTGAGTTTAAATTAATTGTTTTACATCACCTATAAATTTTAACTATGTAAAAAACGCATTAAATTTATACTATATTTACAACTCAAGAGCGATTTGGTAACCAAGTATACGATTTTAATCATTTCCCAAAACCCCAACAACTGACAACCTACAATCAATTCAAGTTTAATACAAGTAACTACCCCTAACCCAGCGAGATGCTGTGGATTATGACCCAGTTAGCTCGTTGGAACTTAATTCCATTCCCCAAAAACTGGTTGCAAATCGTTGAAAGAGTTTGTCGTACAAATGTATTTGGTGTAGCAGCACGCGAACTTGGTTTCCTCGACATCGGTCGAGATATCCTAAATTCTACGAGTTGAGAAACTACGCTCTTGACTTTTTGTACAACAAATTTGCCCATGATGATGCAGCAGAATAACAGTGGAATTTTAAATTTCGCATTGGAAAATAATTAGTGATAAAAAAAAATTATCAATGAGATAAAACAATTGTATTTGATTTGTGACAATTGAGGCTCAGATCCCCGAATTATCTAAGAATTCGGGGATCTAACTTAATGACTCGTGAGACAAAAAATCAGTATTTCCTAAATACTGAGTTTCTCAGGAGGGCTTTGATTCTCTACTTCTTTTTATGCAAATCTTGCATGATGTATATATTGCATCATATTGATACAATTTGCTCATTTTTTTTTTAATTCCGTAACAATGTATACGATTTGCACATTCGGATGCGATTAGATTAGGGGGTATAAATAGTTAGCGAAATAAATAATTGAAGTCAATCGGCAAATATATAAGATGTATGAAATGACGAATTTGTCATGATTTAATGACCAAAATCCATAGATATTTATTGTACGCATTTTCAAGACTAATACTGTATCTGATTGAATAGATTAGGGTGAAACCATGACTGACAAAGTATCTACCTCCACAGCCAGCTTAAATAAATTTGAAAAATTCAAAGCTGAAAAAGACGGACTTGCTGTCAAGGCAGAAATCGAGAAATTTGCATCTCTAGGTTGGGAAGCAATGGATGAAACCGACCGCGATCATAGACTTAAGTGGGTAGGCGTATTTTTTCGCCCTGTCACTCCAGGCAAGTTTATGATGCGGATGCGAATGCCCAACGGTATTATTACAAGCGACCAATTGCGTGTTTTAGCAGAAGTCATACAACGTTACGGTGACGATGGTAGTGCAGATATTACAACCAGACAGAATATTCAACTCAGAGGTATTCGGATTGAAGACCTTCCAGACATATTTGACAAGTTCCATGCAGTCGGCTTAACCAGCGTACAATCAGGAATGGATAACGTCCGCAACATCACTGGCGATCCCGTTGCGGGGCTAGATGCAGAGGAATTGTTCGATACCCGAGAGTTGGTGCAACAAATTCAAGATATGGTCACCAACAATGGCGAAGGGAACCCTGAATTTACCAACCTTCCACGCAAGTTCAACATTGCCATCACTGGCGGACGCGATAACTCAGTTCACGCTGAAATCAACGATTTGGCTTTTGTGCCTGCTTTTCAGGAAGGGACTAGGGATTGGGGATTGGGGACTGGGGAAGAAACAACCCAATCGCCAATCGCCAGTCCGCAATCGCCAGCCTTTGGCTTTAACATCCTAGTTGGAGGCTTTTTCTCTGCCAAACGTTGTGAAGCCGCAATTCCGCTAAATGCTTGGGTTCCACCTGAAGATGTTGTCGCTGTTTGTAGAGCCGTTTTAGAAGTTTTTCGCGACAATGGCTCGCGTGCAAACCGTCTAAAATCCCGCTTGATGTGGTTAATTGACGAGTGGGGTATAGAAAAATTCCGTGACGAAGTTGAACGCAAATTAGGCAAACCATTGGTGAGTGCAGCAGCAAAGGATGAAATTGACTGGGAAAAACGCGACCACATCGGAGTCTACAAGCAGAAACAACCAGGATTAAACTATCTAGGCTTGCACGTTCCTGTTGGTCGGTTGTATGCCGAAGATATGTTTGAAATGGCTCGTTTGGCAGAAGTTTATGGCAGTGGAGAAATTCGCCTGACAGTAGAAGAGAACTTCATTATCCCAGACGTTTCTGATTCGCGGTTGGAAACCCTATTAACTGAGCCTCTGCTGGAGAAATTTAGTGTTAACCCAGCACCTCTGACAAGAGCATTAGTATCTTGCACGGGCGCACAATTTTGTAACTTTGCTCTTATCGAAACCAAAAATCGTGCATTAGCAATGATTCAAGAACTCGAAAAGCAGTTAGAAGTTACTCATCCCGTGCGAATCCATTGGACAGGCTGTCCTAACTCTTGCGGACAACCTCAAGTAGCAGATATTGGTTTGATGGGAACCAAAGCTCGTAAAAATGGCAAAGCAGTGGAAGGCGTTGACATCTATATGGGTGGCACAGTGGGCAAAGATGCTCGCCTGGGATCGTGTGTAGCTAAAGGGATTCCCTGCGAAGATTTGTTACCAGTTTTACGCGAACTCATTATCGAACACTTCGACGCACGCCTGCTAGAAGCCGTAACAGTTTAAATCAGTGACCAGTGACCAGTGACCAGTGACTAAGAACTTTTCATAACAATTTTCTTACCATGCTGAAAGGATTATTTTCGTTTCAAGGGCGTTACCGCATCCTACACCAAACTTGGTTTGCTTTCTTTCTGACTTTTGTTTGTTGGTTTAACTTTGCTCCCTTTGCTACAACTATTGGAAAGGAACTTCATCTTGCACCAGAGCAAATTAAAACGTTGGGTATCTGTAACCTTGCTCTGACAATTCCAGCACGCATTATTATTGGTATGCTTCTGGATCGTTTTGGTCCTAAAATTACCTACACAATGCTGCTGATGTTTGCGGCTGTTCCTTGTCTTGCAACTGCATTCTCACAGAATTTTCACCATCTCGTTATTAGCCGCCTACTGATGGGTATTGTTGGTGCAGGCTTTGTTGTGGGTATTCGGATGGTGTCGGAATGGTTCCCTCCTAAAGAGATTGGAATTGCTCAAGGTATTTATGGTGGTTGGGGTAACTTTGGAGCTTTTGGGGCAGAGTTTAGCTTACCTCTGATTGCTGTTGCTGCTAGCTTTATGACTGGTGGTGCTTCTAACTGGCGCTTTACGATCGCCCTAACAGGTATTGTCGCTGCTATCTATGGCGCAATCTATTACAACAGTGTCCAAGATACGCCTCCCGGTAAAGTCTATAAGACTCCTAAGAAGAATGGTGCTCTAGAAGTGACCAGTGTGAAAAGCTTCTGGGCAATGATTCTCTCAAATTTTGGTTTGATTTTTGCCTTGGGTTTACTTGCTTGGCGTTTGACACAAAAGAATATTCACTTTTTCAATCAAGCTCAAATGTATATGATTTGGGTGCTCTTAGGTGGATTATTTGCATACCAAACTTACAAAGCTTGGCAAGTGAATAAAGAGCTTCTTGCTGGTAAGAAAACTTACGCTCCTTCACAAAGGTATCAATTTAGTCAAGTAGCTTTACTTGAATTTACTTACGTTACAAACTTTGGTTCCGAACTTGCGGCTGTTTCCATGCTCCCTGCATTTTTTGAAAGAACCTTTGGTTTAGAGCACGTAGTTGCAGGAATGATAGCTGCTAGTTATCCCTTCTTAAACTTGATTTCTCGTCCTAGTGGAGGGTTAATTTCCGATAAATTTGGCTCTCGCAAATGGACGATGACTTTTATTAGTGTTGGCATTGCTGTAGGATATTTGATGGCACACTCCATCAACAGCAGTTGGCCTTTACCACTTGCGATCGCAGCTACAATGTTTGCAGCATACTTTGCCCAAGCAGGATGCGGTGCAACCTACGGTATTGTCCCCTTGATTAAAAAAGAAGCTACTGGACAAATTGCTGGCAATGTAGGAGCATACGGTAATTTTGGTGGCGTAGTTTATCTCACGATTTACAGTTTAACCAACCCATCAACACTATTTGCCACAATGGGTATAGCAGCGATGATATGCGCTTGTCTGTGTGCGTTCTTCTTAAAAGAACCAAAAGGCTCCTTTGCTGCTGCTTATGAAGGAGAATCTCCAGAGAGAGAAACTCAAAATACTGCCCACAATCCCGGAACTTTAGCAAAAGAATAAAATCCCTTCACGAACGAAGTTATACCATGAGTGGATTTTAGATTTTGGATTGAGAAAGTCATGTCTAGACTTGATTTCAACCAACCATCTGTCCCATTCTTTGTTCAAATTGGTACTATCTTACCGCCAGCAGATGGGCTTCATAGAGTGTATATAAACATACACTTTATGAAAACATAAGTAGACTCCATCTGCGTGCGTCAGCGTTCATTTTCATTTTTATCATGACTGAATTTACCAAAACTCTTTGTCCTTACTGTGGTGTTGGCTGTGGATTAGAAGTATCACCACCAGCACAACTTGGGAAATCAACTAATAGAGATAGCCAAGGAAATCCTACGTGGCGAGTGCGAGGAGATAAAGCACACCCATCAAGCCAGGGAATGGTATGTGTTAAAGGAGCCACCATAGCAGAATCCTTAGATAAAAATAGACTCCACTACCCAATGGTGCGAGAATCATTAGACCAAAAGTTTCGTCGTGCTACCTGGGATGAAGCATTCGATCTCATCGTCAAACGCATTCAAACAGTACGCTTCACTCAAGGACCAGAAGCTATTTGTATGTATGGTTCCGGTCAGTTTCAAACCGAAGACTACTACATTGCCCAAAAACTTTTAAAAGGATGTTTGGGGAGCAATAACTTGGATGCTAACTCCCGCTTATGTATGTCCAGTGCGGTAGCTGGGTACATTCAAAGCTTTGGTTCGGATGGTCCTCCCTGTTGTTACGAAGATTTAGAATTAACTGACTGTGCATTTTTAATTGGCACTAATACAGCTGAATGCCACCCCATTATTTTCAACAGGCTAGAGAAGTACCACAAAAAGAATCGCAAAGTCAAGATGGTTGTAGTCGATCCGCGTCGCACTCCAACAGCAGAAGCCGCCG
This sequence comes from Scytonema hankhaensis NUACC26, assembly GCF_045865695.1. Taxonomy (NCBI): domain Bacteria; kingdom Bacillati; phylum Cyanobacteriota; class Cyanophyceae; order Nostocales; family Scytonemataceae; genus Scytonema; species Scytonema hankhaensis. The sequence continues at coordinate 17,107 of NZ_BAACAP010000186.1, read as the reverse complement.
ACTTACATTTAGCGATTCGCCCAGGAACAGATATCGACTTATTGAACGGAATTGCTCATTTATTGATGCGTTGGGGCTATATCGATCCCGGATTTATAGAAGATTGTACGAGTAACTTTCCTTCATACGCAGAAGTGATTCGCCATTATTCCCCAGAAATCGTTTCTCATCAATGCGGGATTAGTGTTGAAGATTTAGAAACAGCAGCGCGTTACTGGGGTGAATCTCAGAGAGTTCTGTCTTTGTGGTCAATGGGTGTGAACCAATCCTCTGAAGGAACGGCTAAGGTTAGAACAATTATTAACCTCCACTTAATGACAGGTCAAATTGGTAAGCCAGGGGCGGGACCGTTTTCTCTGACAGGTCAACCCAACGCAATGGGGGGGCGCGAAGCGGGAGGTTTAGCGCATTTATTACCGGGTTATCGATTGGTGAAAAATCCTCAACACCGAGCAGAAGTTGAGGAACTGTGGGGACTTCCATCAGGACGAATTTCTCCAACACCCGGTTTAACAGCTTGGGATATGATAACTGGGTTGGAAAATGGTGTGGTCGGGCTATTGTGGATTGCTGCTACCAATCCAGCTGTGAGTATGCCAGATTTAGAGCGAACAAAAGCAGCCTTATTGCGATCGCCTTTCACTGTTTACCAGGACGCTTACTATCCAACAGAAACTGCAGCTTATGCTCATGTCTTGTTACCAGCTGCTCAGTGGAGTGAGAAAACTGGTGTCATGACCAATTCCGAACGGAGAGTCACTTTATGTGCGGCATTTCGTCAGCCACCGGGACAAGCCAAAGCAGATTGGGAAATTTTTGCAGAAGTTGGACGTAGGCTAGGCTTCAAGAAAGAGTTTGCTTTTGCTAACTCAAGTGAAGTTTATTCTGAGTTTGTCAAATTGACTTGCGATCGCCCTTGTGATATGACAGCTATCAGTCACGAACGACTTCAAGCGGACGGTCCACTTCAATGGCCATGTTCTAGTACTAACCCTACTCCTTCCAAAAGGCTCTACACCGATTTACGTTTCCCTACCCCAGATGGACGCGCCCGATTTGGAGCATATCATTCGCGAGGTTTGGCAGAACCCCCAGATCCGAATTATCCTTTTGTATTAACAACCGGAAGGCTTTACGGACACTGGCATACCCAAACCCGTACAGGTCGGATTGAAAAAACTCGTCAAATGCATCCCGAACCGTTTATTGAGATTCATCCTCGCGATGCAGCGACTCTCCACGTAAGCGATAATCAATTTGTTGAAGTGCGATCGCGTCGTGGCAAAGCCAAATTTCCAGTGAAAGTGACTCGTGCGATCGCACCCGGTACAGTCTTCGTTCCCATGCACTGGGGTGCATTGTGGGCGGATAATGCCGAAGCCAATGCTCTGACTCATCCAGAATCTTGCCCTGACTCCTTACAACCAGAGTTAAAAGCTTGTGCAGTACAGATCGTTCCAGTGACTGTCGATCTAACAGTCGCTAGTTATCAACTTCAGCCATCGCACCAATCTGCAAACTTGTAGTTGCAACGTAAAGTTCTTCATTCCGGTGCAAAGAAACCCAAGGCAACAGTTGGAACAGGGCCTAATTCAGAAATGTTTAAGCCAAATCTGGAATGGTGGAATTTGGTGTTGTAGTTTTTTACAGACAAATAAAACCGAGGTTAACTGATAACAAGTGAAGCCTCAATTAAATCTAATTTAAAACTCTTTATAGTAAACCAGACCGCACTGCTTAAAAAGTGGTGCGGTCTTATAATTTATAGATATTGTAGAGTGCGATCGGGTGTGGGCAGTACAGCTAAAAGTTAGGTAAAGTTAGGTAAGGTTAGGTAAAATTTGGGTTTCCTTAAGTAATTCGAGATTTTGCCCAAGTTTCTAGAAATTCTCTCACCCAAGCGCCGTAAGGCAGAACCAAAGCAGTCTCAGGCAGTTGCGTCTCTAATCCAGGACTGGACAGATTAAAGTAGCTTGCTAATGCATTGACTTGCTCAATCTTCTTAGTATGAATGGCTTGGGGAAACGGAAATTTCTCCAGTTCCTCTAAAGCACTTAAATCAATCCTTTCAGACAGGGCAAACCAGTCTTGCTCCCATCCCGTTGTTCCACATTGATGTAAATGCTTGCCATCTTGCTCAAGCAAATAGAGCAGGGCAAAGGGAATGTCTGCGGCACTGTTGCTGAACGTGGCGATCGCAATTTCCCAGTTCTATTTAAGAGTAGCATTGCACTTTTTGAGATACTATGAAATAGTCTTAAAATTATTTAATGAAAAAATTACTATTTATTTGTAGCTAGAATCGTTTACGTAGTCCGACAGCCGAAGCAGTGTTCTGTGAATATGAAGGATTAGAAGTAGAATCAGCCGGATTGGATCGGGAAGCAGAAATCCCTTTATGCAGTGAAGCAATTCAGTGGGCAGATATTATTTTTGTGATGGAAAAGTCCCATAGTAGAAAACTATCAAACAAATTTCAACCTTGGCTTAAGAACAAGCGAGTAATTTGTCTGGATATTCCTGATGAGTACGAGTATATAGACCCTGCTCTGGTGGAGTTGTTGAAGAAAAAAGTGTTTCCATTGCTTGGAACCTTTTAGCCTCAGCATTCAATAATTGCATTCACTGCTTGAGGAGCTGCTGCTCATTTGTAGTGGCACGGCACAATCGCGATCGGGCGAACGCTTGCTCAAAAAACTCTCATGACGAGTGAGCCTCCATCACTCTCCAGCAAACTCTCTTAATTCAGCAACCCGTGAAATATTTAACTGCATTGGACAGTATGAGTACATTGGCGAACCAACATAAGCTCCAGCCAATTTGCAATGAGTATCTCGATAGCTCAACCAAAACTTTTGCGAAAGTTCAAACTTTTTTGCGTCTTCTGCCTGCCGAGATACAATTTGGCGATAAATTTTATCGTAGAGGCGATTCATTTCCAGATCCGTTGCCTTAAACGTTTGGCGCGAACATTGCTCCACTGAACTATTATTCGTAACACCAGCCGCTTTCAAGCACGTGCTGTACATCTGTCGATAGTCAACTTTATTGACAGGAGCAGCCTGCGCTACTGCCGAAAAAAGTAAAACAGCAACAACTATCTGGTTCAGCATAAAACGCTCCTTGTTCTAGTTCGGTTTCAACGATAAAACTATAATCTTCCATACAAGTTTTATACTTTGGAGAGCGAGATCGCCCCTGATGTAAATCCAGCAGAGTGTCTACAGCAAATTTTTTCAGCTTATATAGATTTTCGGAAAGTTGCTGAGCAAGAGTAAACTAAGCATCAAGAGAAGCTTGGGAAAAAACAACAATAGCCAGGATTCACAGTCAGTGAGATTTACTGAGAGTGTATCTTGAGAGATCGTTTAGAATATAAATACAGTTTTTCTTCAATAGAGGAATATGCAATGATGTGAGGTGGTAAGGTTAAAGTTCCTTCAAAACCAGTATCGACAACGCACTCTATTTCTACATCCGATCGCCCTGAAGAACGGAGAATAATATTGATTCTTGCCTGAAGTCCGACAACAGTTCCATGCATTACGATGTCGTCCTTGTCAACGTGCCACCAATTGCATAAACCGCGTTAAATTCAATTCTCTCTGTCCAGAGGACAGCGTTATTATGTCGAACCTGCAAGCGACGACACGTTGTCAGCAAATCATCATCAATTTCGTAATCACCTGATTCAACATCAATCGAAATAATTTTACCAATGTTTTCTGTTGTTTCTACGTGGGTACGGATTTGCTTCTCGTAAATCTCTTTGCCACGTTGAACAATTTCTTCATCACTGAAAGTAGGGGAAGGCATAGGTTTGTTGATTTTGGTTTATTTTACTTTCATTCTATACGCTAACAAATCATCTTATTACAAATGCTAATTGGAATTGGAATTACAATGATGCGATTTTTCATACAACTATATTGTCCACTGGAAATATTACAGCAAATTTCAACTTGGTGAGGTACAAAAATTACCCCCCTCTGTCCCCCCGATACCTTGGGGGGATGAAAGGGGGGTGTACCTCATTTGGATGCTAAGCGCTGTAAGATTTACAATGAAAATCCAAACAAGACTGTCGAGTCATGCAAAAACGCTAATTTTTAATTCCAGATCGGGTCAATTTTTTACCGCCGAATAAATATGTACGATCGAACGAATAGTTGCAATTATTATCGTCTTCATCTTTACTTTTGTTTCAGCTTAGAGCAAAGCTTTGCCCGTTGCTTCTCAATTGTGCCAAAAAAGCATCCAACCTTGATGCACTTACCACTACTTCTTATGGTCATAAGCTTGAGCCATGGCTAGCGTTGGTACAATTCATGCTTTATCGTTACTACAGCGATGTTGGCCATTTGTCATTGAAGTCAAAAATTAAGAATTATAAATTTTTTAGCCGCGTTCCTATTCAGCTTGCAACCGCCTTAAAAAAGCATCCAACCTCGATGCACTCACCACTTCCCCCAACAAGTTCCCCATTCGTCGCACCTGATAAACTCCTTCTCTCAATTCTTTAAAACTAACAATCAAACCTGCCTTCTTTGCCTCTGACAGTTTCTTCACCTCAATTGGCATCAACCCTCTTAAGCGCTTCTTCTCCACGGGTGTTAGAGCCGACCATGCCTCTTGCTTGTAATCTTCACAAACATCCACAGCAACTCTTATTTCTTCCCAAGTGTTGGCAGTTTGAAACGTTTCAATTAACAACTCAACGGGAGACTGGGTACTGTGTTCTAGTTCGGGTTCAACGACGGCATCATCATCTTCCATAAAATCATCTTTTTCCGGTTCTGGCTCGAAAGTCCATTCACCTTCCGTATTTTCCTCATTCACCTCAGTGTGAGCGTCCGTGTTAAAGTCCTCAACCCAAACTTCTTCATCAGATGGCTCAGTACTCTCCACCAACACCAACCGCCCTTCCTTGTACGCTTGTCTTAGAGCTACTGCTTCAGCAATAATTTGCTGTGCGGTCAACCCTTCCTCATCTATCATCTTTTGCAAGGTCGTTCCAGTGCGATCGTCAGTTTCGTGAATTGGTGGTATTTGGCAGTAACGCCCCCCATTCTTCGTCCGTCGCCAGATGCTCGGTTGTTCTGGTTTTGGTTCCTTAGGTTGTCGCTGCTGAGCAATGAGTTCCCGCACGGTAGATTGATTAATTTCTGGTGCAGATAGCAGTTGGTCGATAACGCTTTGATATTTTTGAGGATTATTTGCCAAACGGAAAAGTGTTGCTGGCTCGATTTGGGCTAAATCTCGAGCAGCAAAGTGCTTGAAGGCTTCAGCTACTTTCAAATACTTTCGGTCTTCATTTTTCCATCCGTACTTTTTAAGCAATTTTTTATACTCTTTTTTAGATAAGTGCTCCTTTTGTTGGGCAAGCATTATGGCATGAGTCAGGATATCTTGACTGGCCCTAGCGAGATTATCAAAAGAATCACTAGGGGCTTCTGGCGCTATGACATTGGCTTGGGCGAAGATGTATTGGTTGAATTCTCGTTGAGCAGAAATTTGTGCATCTGGTGCAAAAGCTTGTAGTTGTGGCATGATAAGAGATAGTTATATGTTGTTTGAAAGGCGATCGCGTACTTCTTAGTAGAACAGGCAATCGCCTTTGTCATTTTCTCTATTTTACCGATTAATCGCTAAAACGGCTTAACAATTAATCAAAAAAAATGTTAAATTAGTAATCGACAATAGGAACGAAGGATTTTTGTATGACAGCAGTACTAATGAACCCTCCCGTTCCACCCAAATTTACAAAAAGAGACGAAAGAAGAGCCGTGCAGCAGTCTAAAGTAAAAATTCGTTGCCGCTTGCAAGATTTAATTGATGCTCAAGGCATGACGAGATCTGCACTGGCTCAGGTAACAGGGCTTACAAATGCAGCTATTAGAGGACTGTGCGAGAACATTGCAAAGCGCTATGATGCCGATACTTTAGCAGTTTTATGTGATTTTTTTGGGTGTGGAATGGGTGAGTTGTTTGAAGTTGTTCCAAAGGAGGGCAAGGAGAGTTAGTTTATGGATTTGACATTTCTATCGACCGTTGGGCAAACACATTCATGGTTACATTACTACATTCTAGGCGGCGCGGGCAACGACCAGCTTTATGGTGGGGATGGCAACGACGCTCTGTACGGAAGTACTGGCAGTGACTACCTTTCTGGTGGTAATGTGCGATCGCCTGATTGGTGCTTTTCAAGAATTGGATACTTCGGTTGTTGATACCTTAGTTGGTGGTGCTGGGTCTGATACCTTTGTATTTGGCGGTGGCTGGGGTGTTTCTTACACGAGTACACCTCACGCTCCCAACACCTTTTCCGGTTTTAGGATATAAAGTTGCAAATGGGAGTTAACACCTCTAACTCAATACTCTCTCGTCTCTCGTTCTCAGGCGGAGCCTGGGAATGCAGACTACGAGGCTCTGCTTCACTATGGGCTATCGGGAGGCGGAGCCTCGCTCAAAGCCATTCACAAGCCTTGACACCAGATCGAGGTGAGGGGGATCTGGTTTCCACCCGTTGAAGCGATGCTATACGAATTTCAGCAGTCTTGCCATCAACTATTTCTATGAATAACATTGCTGATTAGTTGTCAGCATTGCGATCGCTTTTGACAAAACACAACGTAGAATCTTAGAGGAATCCTAAATTTTTTATAAAATTTTCACAACCATGGAGTAGGCAATACTGACCATACACCATTGCTGCGCTAAAGCTTACCCCACATATAAATAGGTACTGTACATGAGGAGAACTATTAAACGGATCAAAGAAGCGTTAAGAGATGAGAGCTTTATGCACTTCATTGAAGATATAGAGGTGCTAGTTTCTAAAGCTTTGTCTCTTTTAATGGTAGTAGTTGTTCTGGTAGCAATTGGAGATTTGGCTGTATTTCTTATCAAAGAACTATTTGATACTCCTTACGGAAAGTTTAATACTACATTATTTAAGATATTTGGGTTATTCTTAAATATTTTAATTGCTTTAGAAATTTTAGAGAATATCACTGCTTATCTTCGGAAGCACGTTTTTCAAGTTGAATTAGTTATTGTGACTTCTTTAATTGCCGTATCCAGAAAGATTATTATTCTCGATTTAGAAAAAGTTACGGGTATCGATATTATAGGTTTGGGACTTGCTGTTCTGGCTTTGTCTATCAGTTATTGGATAATTCGTGCCAGCAATAAGCAGAGAAATTAAACCTGCATAACTTGGGCGAACAGGATGCATACCCTGCAAGAGATTGAGCAATTTGTCAAGTTGTCAGTTAAATGTAATTTAGCATAGTATTGACAAATAACACAGACACAGGGGAAACCGACAATGGCAGCCAAAAAACTTCTGATGCTAGTGGGAGACTACGTGGAGGACTACGAGGTAATGGTTCCCTTCCAAGCATTGCAAATGGTGGGACACGTGGTTCATGCAGTTTGCCCCGATAAGAAAGCTGGTGAGAAAGTTAGGACGGCTGTTCATGATTTTGAAGGAGACCAAACTTACAGTGAAAAACCCGGTCATAACTTTACCTTAAATGCCACTTTTGCAGAAGTAGATCCTAGCACGTATGATGCCTTGGTCATTCCTGGAGGACGCGCACCGGAGTATGTTCGCCTCAATTCTATGGCGATCGCCATCACCCGTCACTTTGCTGAAACAAATAAACCCATTGCTGCTATCTGTCACGGTTTACAGTTATTAGCGGCGGCTGATGTTTTACAAGGTAAGAATTGCACTGCATACCCAGCTTGCAGCCCGGATGTACGCCTTGCTGGTGGGACTTACGTAAATGTCCCAGTTGATGAAGTAGTTGTTGATGGTAATTTAGTGACAGCCCCAGCTTGGCCCGCTCATCCACGTTGGTTAGCGGCATTTCTTAAGGTTTTGGGTACAAAAGTCGAGCATTTAGAACTCGTATCTGTGGATTAGGTTGAAACTCTTATAAACGATCGATAACGCTCCTGACTACTCCCTTACTGTTATAAGACTACCATTACACGTAGGTAGGGCTAAAGCCCACCAATAGTGAATGGTGGGCTTTAGCCCTACCTACTCACTCACAAATAACCAATGACGCTCCTAACTAGTTCACTTTAATTTTCATGACTTACTTAATGGTAAGTATCTTTGTATGAAGTAAGCCAAATTGTATTTAGAATTTTTGGTATTCATGTGGATATAATTTCGTTTTACTGCCGAATTATTTTAGATAATAGATTAAAATACCCTGTAACTCCTCGATGACAGGCAAAAATGCAAGACAGAAAGCAATTCTGCGGCAAGTAACTGGCAAGGGAGCTGCTTTTGTGTCAGAAGTTCAACACTCGCTATTTCCCACCCAAGAAGTAGTGATTGGACGAGACCCAAGTTGCCAGCTTGTTCTAGATGCCATGACCTATCGCATGGTATCCCGTCGCCATGCAGTTGTTCGTCCTCTCTCTTCATCTCCAGATACAGAATGTAACTGGGTTATCTGCGATCTAAATAGTGCTAACGGTACTTATCTTAACGGACAACGGCTGCAGGGTTGCCAGCAATTGATGTCGGGAGACCGGATCACATTGGGACCAGACGGTCCGGAATTCTTTTTTGAGTACGAACTTAACTACCCATCGACAGTCGTTTTTCAAACAAGTGCAAGCCCGCTTCCTCCTGCTAGTCAACACCAATCGCCAACGACTCATTACAACCCTCCTAGTCCGCCATCAAGCCAAGACTATCTTAGTTTCACGCAACTGTTTCCTATTATTTCTACTGGTAAAGATCTGACTCGTAAAGCTTATCTCATACCCGGAATCATCACGGTTGTATTCGTGGTATTGATGTTTGCGACTGTCGGTCAACCAAACAACATGAACCAAAAAGTCGTAGCAACTTACATCGCTTTTGTTGCTTACTACTTTATTTACCAGTTGTGTGGTAAGCAAAAGCCTTGGTGGGTATTGATGCTTTCGTCATTAACGACTGCACAAGTTTTGGGATATCCCTTGAGAAATTTGGGAACTCCTATATTAGATTTATTTATATTTGTATTTCGCAGTATCTTACCTGGTAATCTGCCAACAGAACAAGAATCTGTCACTTTTACAGAATTGCTAGTACGAATGTTTTTTGGTGCTGGCTTGATGGAAGAGTTGCTCAAAGCAATCCCAATTTTTGGAGCGTATTTTATTGGCAAAGTTTTACCTTCACCATGGCGCGAGAGAGTAGGTGTTTCAGAACCTCTTGATGGGATTTTACTGGGGACAGCTTCAGCTGTTGGTTTCACTATGACAGAAACTCTCAGACAATACGTGCCTCAAATTACTCAAACTTTTCTAGAAGAATCAGGACAAGATGCCGGTCAACTCGTAGGTTTACAACTACTGATTCCAAGGATTCTCGGTTCTATTGCCGGACATATGGCTTATAGCGGTTATTTTGGATACTTTATTGGATTGGCAGTTCTCAAACCCTCTAAAAGTTGGCAAATTTTACTCGTTGGTTATTTAACTGCATCTGGATTGCACGCTTTATGGAATGCAACAGGCGTGCTCAATGGTTTTCTATTAGTCGTTGTTGGGGTGCTGTCTTATGCCTTCTTAATGGCAGCAATTCTTAAAGCTCGCGCACTGTCACCAACTCGATCGCAAAACTTTGCTACACGTTTTCTCGGAAAATAATACTCTTCTCTTAGCCAACCGACTTAGCGGTCACTGGTTACTGGTCACTGGTCACTGAAATGCTGTTGAGTTGACCAATTGCATAATACGCGATCGCCATACTAACTTTGGCTTTTTCTACTTCCGCGAGTTGTGTCCATTCGCGATTGCCAACCATATCAATTACAGAATCTTCAGTTTGAGTTTCGCCGCTTCTCATTGCAAATGCTAGAGGACGTGCCATAACAAATAAATCGTCAGAATCCCATTGAGGTAATACAGTTTGAACGCATTGTACGAGTTGTTCGCCAATGGTTTGTTGGGAATTAAATATCTCGGTTGCTTTTTGGGCAATGCTCTTGAGCCAGTCTTGAGGTACGCGATTAGCAAAACTTGCTTGTAAAGTTTGTTGAAGTTCTGACAGAAAGGCAATTTTTGTATTATGTTTGTAGTCTTCTGTATTAAATAAGCCAGACCAGAGTGTATCTAATTTTTTATAAAAAGTTTTTGAACGCATTGCTAGTTCTTCATCGAGGACATCCTCCATTTGGAACTGCTGTTCTAGTTGCAAATAGTAGTCATCTGATTGTTCGTCACATGGGTTCCAAGGATATGTATCATCTTCATCTTCTAGGAGTGTATGGAGGAGTTCTAATTCTACTTGAGAAGTTTTGAAAGTGTTAGATCCGTTGATATTGTTAACCATTTGTCGCCTTCCTTGTTGTTTTGTTGTGTTAATGAGAGCTACAGCTGCCTCAGTGTGTTTTCCGCAAAAGGAATTAGCATTTACCAAAAAATGAATTTTTTTCCGGCAAATGATGCTGTGTTGAGAATGGGGACTGGGGATTAGTGATTGGGGACTGGGAAAAAACATTTGCACGAGCGGTTGTGGAATTTTCCTGTGATTGGCTGTACTGAAAATATGTAAGTTAACTTTAATTGTGCTGACTTACTTACTTCACATTGAGTTTAAGTATTGTCAATCGTAAATTCCCAAGGTTGACTTTTGGTACTTCCAAACTTTAACTGCATCCCGGATTGTAAAGGGACTTCCTGACGGTGGATTTGTTGCCAACCATTGGCACGTAGAATCCAAGTTGTACCGTAGGTGGATAAATCTTGCAGATAATACGTCCGTACTGGGGTAGCACCTGTAAAAGTATTACGACTCAAAATTTCGGCGTGCCTTTTAGAAACCGAAGGTTCTGGTATTACAATATCATTTTCTGTGGTACGACCGATACGAGTCACTCCCGGTCGCAGCGACCAACTTTTTCCTCCCGGAGAAAGAGATCGCAAAGAAGCATTGGGAAGCAGAGAAGCTATACCGGGGATAGAAGTTTCTGGAAGTTCTGTAATACTTTCGTCAAAACTTCTAATGAGTTCGCCATTGTAGTCTGGATGTAGGTAAAGTACTGGTAAAGTCCAAGCGGGTTGATTAAATTTGTATATGGTTAGCAATTGTTGTCTGGCTTCAGCAACGGCTTCATCAATGAGTTTTCGCGATCGCAGTGCATGGGCAAATGCTTGAATGAAGGTGTGACTTTCGCGGTCTGCGATTTCATCGCGCATTGCCAACACAGCTGGTACCCCTTGACGGATGAGGACTTCTGCTAGACTGCTGTAAGGAATAGCTCGGCGATCGCTTTGAGCGGGTTGCGCTCCCCAACAGGAATTAAAAACTGCTAATTTTACTCCTGTACTATTGAGAACCTGTGCCAACTCCATACCATTGAGAGTTAAATCTGGTTGTCGTTGTAAAAAAAGCAATCCTCCATCTGGTCCTGGTAACCCGTGTCCTGCATAAAACAAGATATTGTATGCTCTTGTTTCTAGTTTTTGTATCAACTCTTGGGGAGTTGGTTGCAGGAGTGTTGTCACCATACAAGGTGCAAAGCCACTGTAATGACTACCTATGAGAGAACCATTAGAAAGGGTTTGTTCTAGAATGGCTGCTTCCTTTTCCAATTCTAGCTTTTCATCTTGACCTAAAACTAAAAGTATGTTAAGAGCTTGATCGGCTTTTAAATATGGTAGAGCTTCAACTTGACTGGTGGTGCGGCTAAAGAGTATTTGTTGCGAAAGTGAAATAGCTGATTGACCTGCTTCTCGCTGCATAATTTCCCAAGGCAAGGCAATCAAATCCGGGTCGCGAATTTCCAACCGGACGTGCAGCCTGGTATGTTGACCTGCTGCCAAACCACGACTATGTTCAAAGCTATTGAGAATAGCTCCGTCAAACACCCAACTCCATAAGTTAATGCCCAAGAATTGCATCAAACGACTGCTGTAACTGGCACTTTGACCGCTTGGCAGTGTCATCCCCTCTAGAGGAAGTGGAGTTTTTGGTGGCGGTGTTGTTCCTGGGGAAATATCCAAGCGACTATGACCGGAAAACATCGCCTGCCACTCTTGCCACGCTTGCGAGAGAACAGGAGGCCACAGACAGTCGCGCAAAACATAGCCACTTGGGTTGGGAGCATTTACCACCCAAATGGCAAAACTGTCGGTGCCGGTACTAACGAGGCGGGCGATCGCCAGGTTTAAAGATGGCATGGATTCGTTTATCTTAGTTAATCTAAACAGGTCAAGTCCAATAATTTCAAATAACAATTTTAAAAGGCAATTTCTGAATGCCTTTCAAGTTTTTTATCTAAAGTTATTACCCTTATTTTTCAGGCTTCTACCAGTTTATCGATTTTTTGACTCAGCGCTACTGTTCTGTTGAATTCTAATTACCTGTAGTTGGTTTTGGTCGAACAGACGCGGTAGGTACAGGAGCTTTCGTTTCATCTGGTAGATCTCCAGTCGGGGATGCTTTTGCTTTGGATGACTGAGGCTGGCATTGTTTCTTGTCAGTTAGTGTCGCTTTGGGAAAATTTAAATCTTTATATTTGGAGGCATCAATTTTGATGGTTTGCCCTTTCAAAAGAGGATTTTTCGGACGTGGGGATGGGGAGTTCGCCACTATATCGGGATCGGCTGGTAATGGTTCTGAATTTGACAAATCCGATGTTCCCCCAACAGAACAAACTTTTAGATAAACTAACGTAGAACCTCGAGCTACTGGATTGTTCGTTGTTGCGGGTGGCGGAATTTCTAGCAAAATACTGCCAGCGGGAATCGATATATTCCTCTGTGGCTGTGTATTTGTCCTAAAAGATTCTTGGCGGTTGGTCACAATAACTGTTGCATTATCTAGGGAGCTGTTGGAGTCAGAAGACAATGGTTCCCCTGGTGTGGATATGTTTACTTTTCCTGCAAGAAGAGACAACCAATTTTGCTGCCATGCCAGTAACCCTAATAAAGCAGCGACTGAGAGTAGTATTGGCAGAACTATCAAATGTGGTGAAATATTAAATGAAGGAGGCTGCTCGGCAGTTGCTACTTCAGTTTTTTGATTGCGATCGCGCTCTTGTGGCAAAACAGTTGGGCGACTGTGGACTCCCATGGTAGAGAGGTCTACGCTTGTGGGTTTAATCGCCGATTGTGGCTCTGAGTATTGAACTTGACAGTGGACTAGAGCAATCGTGACATTATCGTGTCCATTTTGATTGTTGGCGATTTCTACTAATTTCTCTGTCGCAGTGGCTATATCCAAATTCCTATCTAAAATTGGTAAAATTTCTGTTTCCCAGTACTGCTCTACACGGTCAAAATCGCTCAACCCATCCGAACACAATAAGAAAACGCTATCTTCATCAATAATAAACCGTTGGGCTGTTGGATGTAGCGAACTGCTGGCACTCATGCCTAAAGCTTGTACCAATGAGCCTGATGCTCCCTGTTGTACGGCATCTCGGTATGTAGCATAGCCCAATCGCACTTCTCGCGAAGCAACATCATCGTCTAGCGTTACTTGGTAGCAGCCAGCTCGTGTAATCCAATAAGCGCGGCTGTCACCAACGTGAGCAATGTACATTTCGTGAGCTACAGGCAATGCCATCACTAGGGTTGTACCCATGCGCTGACGCCCTTGTCGGTGTTCGCTGTCATTTCGTTGGCTAATTTTGTCGTTAGCGACTGCTGCTGCTCGTTCTAAATCTTCTAGCAGGCTGGCGGGGCTGATGTGGTCGGGAGGAATATTGACCAGATCGTGCATCTGCTGGTGGATTGTTTCAATTGCCAAATTGGATGCTACACTTCCTCCCTCGTGTCCGCCAATCCCATCGCAAACGATCGCGATTGCTGTTTGTTGTGGTGGTTTGCTGACAACTGTTCCACTCGGTGGGTAGCAAGCATCTTCGTTTCGCGGACGATTGGGTCCGATGTCGCTTTTTGTGGAAATTTTGATTGTGGGTTTTTGCCACTTGCCAACTTCTGCTAGCCCTTTGTCTAAAACAGCAACGAGTTGCTCTCCCGATTTTATCTCTTGGGATATTAAAGAGCGAATGACTTCCTTGAAAAATTCCGCGAGCGCTGGTTTTACTTTGTGGAGCAATTGCTGTTGCCAAAATTGCCCTAATTCTGACAAACTGGGGGTCTTTTTGTCATGGCGCAGTTCTAGTAACCTTACCAACGGACCTTCTGCTCTCAGCACGAATGGAGTCAGTAAACTTGAGGCTACGCCCTCGCTAGCTAAGGGTTGCCATAAATGAGCTATTTGCCACAACCAATTCAGTTGGCGCATTGATGTTGCATTTTGCCAAGCCGCAACCAGCTCGCTTTCTAATTGCACATCCAAATCAGCTGTATCTTTAATATACAGTGGTGGTTTTTCTAGCAGTAAGATTTCTTGATTTGGCGTTCCTTCTCTTTGTAAGACTCCATACACTTGAGGGACGTATAATCTATAGGGAAATAATCTTAAGTATGGTCTAACTGCCGGTACACTTTCTACATCTGGTGTGTGAGGTGGTAATCCAGGCTTAGTGTCCAAAAGAACCGATTTGCTGATGACTAAATAGCGATCGGCTAGTAACTCTTTTGGCTGAGCCCAGCTTGTATCATCTGCTACTACCCAAAGATAGCGCTTAGGCAGTAGCGTACAGCATTTTTGGCAGAACTTTGATGTCAGGGAGTTTGGAGTCTGACAGGATTCATTTGGGCAGACCATTGCCGCGTCATTTTCCATAGTCTTCGCACCGATCGGCTCTATTGGCATTTTCTCAACAGCATATATAGCGGTACTTTTTACCACTTTTGATATATCCAATTTTGGATCGCGATTTTAACTTATGGACAAAACTAGGGTGCAAAGTGTTCTGAAAAATTTGCCCAACTATGGGAATAGGTACCCTGTCTGCATGACTGTATGCAATAATATGAACTGAGTTTACTCGCATAACCCCTGTTGTCTGAGGCATAAAGTTAATTTCGACACCTCTCCAGTGATGATTGTAGGTTGAAAAATATCAAGATATTAAGCTATTGTTACTAGATTATCAAAACCTTAGCATTTCTGTGGTAAGTCATCTTAACGAAAGTTTATCTAAATTTTCTTCAGCAAATGATACCAATTCAATAAGCTTCATCAAAAATTAACAAGCTTACTTGTCAAGTTTGATTAAGATAAATTCTGTGTTATCTATCCGATCGGGATTCCGACCCTTGGTATCAGCATAATTATTGTCATTTACGACTAACAATGTTGTGTCGTCTATGGGTAGCACAGTTTCGATAGTCACAAAGGGAAATGTAAATATACCATTTACAGTGTCTTCACCACCGATTCCTTTAGGGTCTCGAATTTTTAAGAAATCTACTAATAACTCTTTCTCTACAAATCCTTCTTTGTTCATTTTCGTAATATTGATTTTGTAAATGCGTTTGAATTGAGCAGGTGTTTTAAATACTGGTTTATTAGGATCTCCTTGAGCGTTATCCCGTTCTATAACAATAAATTCCACATCGTTTATAGCTGTCAGTTCTCCTATGGCGTGACTGGAATTTTCCAAAAGATAAGGAAAAATTCTCCCAGTATACTGTTTGCTAGCCAGATCGAATTCATAGATCGACAAGCGTTTTTTTTGCGGCTCTTGCACTAATGCCCCTTCTAACATCGCATAAAGTTTTGTCCCGCTACTATCGCTCGCCAAACCTTCAAACCCCCTGGAACCAGGAAGGGTAGCAGCAGCCACTCGTGCTTTCTCATCAGATAGATTCGTAAAATCGGGATGGTCTGGAGATTTTACAAAATTTAACTTATCATTTTTCAAAAACATGGGCAAAGGAATCGGCGAGTCTAAGAGTTCTCCATTTTTTCCCACGTGTAACAAAAACGGACCGAACTCATCTCCAATCCAGAAAGTACCGTCGTTAATTTGCCGGAAAGACTCAATGTCAAAATCT
Source organism: Scytonema hankhaensis NUACC26 (assembly GCF_045865695.1). NCBI lineage: Bacteria > Bacillati > Cyanobacteriota > Cyanophyceae > Nostocales > Scytonemataceae > Scytonema > Scytonema hankhaensis. The sequence continues at coordinate 1,171 of NZ_BAACAP010000186.1, read as the reverse complement.
CCCCCAGTTAGCAAGCGATTATCTTTGATAACTGAACTAACTAAATTTGTACTGCCGGGATACGACGTTAAATCGGCAACAATAGAGAAGTTAACTTTTCTATTTCTGTCATTGAGTTCTATAAAACTCTGACGATTAAAGCTTTGAAGTCTTTCGCCTGTTTGTATATTAACGGGAAAAACTTTACCTGTGGAGAAATTGGGTTCCACAGCATACATACGCAACACGTAGTCGGGAGAATTTGCTTTGGCTCCAAAACCGTTATCTGAAATGACTTGATATACCCCTTTTTTGACATGAGCGATCGCTGCTGAAAAACCCTGTACTGGTTGTGCATTAACAAAAGGAGTCGTGCGGTTCGTTTTCTTAAACAAACCCGTCGTCGGTCCTGGAGCAAAAGTATCAGCACTCAAAATCGCACGTCCTATAAGTTCAGCCGCATTTGCCGAAGAGTGAAGCAAAACAACAAATATCCATGCAGGCTGTAATACTAACAGGACAATTACAAATCTGAGAATTTTGGGCATTGGGGATGGGGACTGGGGACTGAGGACTGGGGACTGAGGACTGGGGACTGAGGACTGGGACGACAAGAGAAACAGGTCATAATAATCGCCAATCGCCAATCGCCAATCGCCAATCGCCAATCGCCAATCGCCAATCGCCAATCGCCAATCGCCAATCGCCAATCCCCAATCCCTCTATTCTGTAGCGACTTGAGGAAGCCCCATGCTGTAGTTAACAACACGTCCGGTGAGACTGTAGCTGATTTCGCCTTTTTGCAGAAGACCTCGTACAAAGTGTTCCAAATCCGAACCAATGCGACGTAGGTTATAATCTGTCAGGTCTGCACCACTATATGTTTCCACCAATTCATCAAATTTCCGATACACTCTTTGGAGAGCATCTTCGTTCCAATTAAATTCATTGTCTGGGTCAACATCTAGGGTTAAAACCTGACTGCTGGGAACCAGCTCTCCATCCGGATCTATCTCAGCAGCAAAAATCCTGATGTGCCGAGTTGTGGACTTGACTAGCATTGGATTGTCCATGGATCTGTTCAGTCGTTAAATTCGGTGGTCTCGCTCTCAATTATTTTAAACTAGGATTTGACTAACCAGTGACCAGTGACCAGTGACCAGTGACCAGTGACCAGTGACCAGTGACCAGT